>NZ_JAAAYH010000799.1:0-1768 GCF_018035285.1 Streptomyces sp. MK37H
CCGTTCGCCGAGGGCGACCAGCTGCTGCTCTACACCGACGGGGTCATCGAGGCGCGGGACCGCGGCCGGGAGTACTTCCCGCTGCTGGAACGGGTGCCGCGGCACATCTGCGACGAGCCGTCCCGCACCCTCGCCTCGCTCCACGACGAACTGCTGTCCCATGTGGGCGGCCGGCTCCACGACGACGCGGCGCTGCTGCTGCTCCGCAAGCCGGTGCTGGGCGCGGTGCGCAGGGCGGCGGATATGCCGTCGGCGTGAGCGGATGCGCTGTCGGCGTGACCCGTGGTCCGTATGACCCGCTCAGCGCCTCCGACGGATCGGCTCAGATGACGCCCTGGGCGGCCATCGCCTCCGCCACCCGCACGAATCCGGCGGCGTTCGCGCCCAGGGCGTAGTCGTCGGGGGAGCAGCCGTAGCGGTCGGCGGTGGCCCGGCACAGGGTGTGGACCTCGGTCATGACGGCCGCGAGGCGGGCCTCGGTCTGGGCGAAGGTCCAGCGCTCGCGGGACGCGTTCTGCCGCATCTCCAGCGCGGAGGTGGCCACACCGCCCGCGTTGGCGGCCTTACCGGGGCCGAAGAGCACATCGGCCTCCCGGAAGATCTCGATCGCCGCCGGGGTGCAGGGCATGTTGGCGCCCTCGGCCACGGCCATCACACCGTTCTTGACCAGGGCGATCGCGCTCTGCTCGGTCAGCTCGTTCTGGGTCGCGCAGGGCAGGGCGACCTCGCAGGGCAGCTCGAAGACCGAGCCGCGGCCGGAGAAGACGGCGCCCGGCTTGGCGTCGGCATAGGCGGAGATCCGCTGCCGCCGGACCTCCTTGATCTCCTTGAGCAGCGCGAGGTCGATACCGTCCGGGTCGACCACATGGCCGGAGGAGTCGGAGCAGGCCACCACTCGGCCGCCGAGGGCGTGGACCTTCTCGATGGCGTAGAGGGCCACATTGCCGGAGCCGGAGACGACGACCGTAAGGCCGTCGAAATCCCTCTCGCGGGTACGCAGCATCTCCTGGACGAAGTGGACGGTGCCGTACCCCGTGGCCTCGGTACGCGCGGGTGAACCGCCCCAGGCGACCGGCTTACCGGTCAGCACACCGGCCTCGAAGCGATTGGTCAGCCGCTTGTACTGGCCGAAGAGATAGCCGATCTCGCGGGCGCCCACTCCGATGTCCCCGGCCGGCACATCGGTGTGCTCGCCCAGATGGCGGTGGAGTTCGGTCATGAAGGACTGGCAGAACCGCATGACCTCGCCGTCCGAACGCCCCTTGGGGTCGAAGTCCGCACCGCCCTTGCCACCGCCGATGGCGAGGCCCGTCAGCGCGTTCTTGAAGATCTGCTCGAAGCCGAGGAACTTCACGATGCCCAGATCGACGCTGGGGTGGAAGCGCAAGCCGCCTTTGTAGGGGCCCAGCGCGCTGTTGAACTCCACCCGGAAGCCCCGGTTGACCTGGACCTCGCCGTCGTCGTCCACCCATGGCACCCGGAAGACGAGCTGCCGCTCCGGCTCGCACAGCCGCTCCACGATCCGCGCCTCCAGATACTCCGGATGCGCGCCGAGCACGGGGGCGAGGGCCGGCAGCACCTCGCGCGCCGCCTGGTGGAACTCGGACTCCCCGGGGTTGCGGTGCACGATCTGCGCGTAGACGGCCTCGATACGGGCGCTGACGTCCATGGGTGCGTGGTGCCTCTCTGTGGTCTTCTGTCTCATATGCCGGTCCTGTGGGGGTCCAGGATCTTGTCCCCGGCGGGGTTCACCATGGCGGCGCGCCCG
>NZ_JAAAYH010000008.1:0-59531 GCF_018035285.1 Streptomyces sp. MK37H
GACGTAGACCGCCTTAGCCGCGCTGAAGGTGGCCTTCGGTCCGAACGGCAGCGGCCCGGCCGGTCCATCGTTGCGCAACCAGTCCCCTGCATATGCCGCGAGGGACGCAAGCTTCCCAGGGGTCATGAAGCGACCTCAGCAGCGTCCTGGTCGTTCCACTCCTCAACCGCCTCGTCCGGGCTGTCGAGAAACTCGGCGGTCCAGCTGTCTTCCCGCCTCGCGGTCGAGTGGCCTCCCCTGCGGTTGCGGCGTTCCCAGATACGGCCCCAGAAGTCCAGGTCGGCGCCGACTGCGTCCAGAATGCCCTTCCATTCCTTGACATGGCTGAGGTCGATGCCCACCATCTCGACGTGATCCGTTCCATCCCCCGCCTTGACTCCCCGTAGGGCAGCCATGGTCTCTTCGAGCTGACGTACAGCGGCGCCAAGGGCAGCAGCAGCGTCACGCAACGCGTCGTCAGGGGTGTCCATGGATGTCGGCCGAGCCGGCGAGCCGGCCTTCGGGAACGTCGAGCGAAGGTATACGTCGTTGAGTGTCTGATCCTGCGCACGGTCATCGGTGAGACGAATGGTGCCGTCTTCGTTGACTGCACGCAGAGCGGAACGGCCGTCGTTGTGGTCGACGATGGCCCGATGCAGCTGCTGGATTCCTAGGCGTGACGTGAGCATCGTGTCGATGACCTCACCCGGGCGGCGCCGGTCATCAGCGTTCGGGTTGTTGCTGGTGCCTCGGTCGGCCCACAGCGACAGCGTGGCAATGAGCGGGTACGCAGCACGGGCAGCGAGTTCGAGTCGTGCCTGGCCAGGCGTTCCTGCCGGGTCTGCGTCGAAATCGCTGAGGGCGTCCCCAAGTACCGCGTCGGCATCGCGATGCGTGGGGTTGAAGTGGTTGTCGCGCACCGAGACGAATCCGTGCTGCATGTAGCGACGCACCCGGTCGGGACTGGCCCCTTCCCCGGCCACAGACCTCACGATCAAAGCCACCGCGAGCTTCACCCGGACATTCTTGGTGATGCGCTTGCGGGTCGACTGACGGGTCACAGCATCTCGGATCGCGTCACGAACGGCCTGGTCGTTGCTGGTGAACAGGGCAATGATCTCGGCTGCCCGGATAGCCGGGTCGGTCGGCAGATGGGCAGTCTTAGCCTGGGAACGGCTGATGGCGCCGGCTAGCCACCTACGACGCAGAGGGGTGAGGATCCCTCGGTCCTCCATGACGGTCAGCGCCTCGTCCGCGAGTGACTCGAGTTCTGGCCCTTCGCCCCACTCCTTCGGGGCGTCGACATGCCGAAGCGCTACAAGCGACTTGACCGCGGAGGAGAAGCGGTCGGGCCCGCCGGGCAGAGGTCGGTAGCCGACGAGAATGAGCGCCGGCATGGTCTCGCAGCGCAGCGCCTCGGACTGCTTGACCGTGGGACCTTGCTCAAATGCCGTGTTCAGTTCCTTGATCCGACCCCTCATGAAGGTGTCGGATTCGGCCTTCACGACGACCTCGACGCTGTTGCCGTCTCCGAGGAGGTCGTGGGCGGCAGTGGTTCGCGACGACCCCTCGGCAGTGGTCATAGCCCACAGGTCTGAGCTCTCTTCGCCGGAGTGCCTGTAGCGGTTGGCAACCAGCCATACCTCAGTCAGTACGCCCTGATTACGAATCGAGTATCGCCAGTCGTTCGCAGCGAGCACCGCGCGGGCTGCGAGAGCCGAGGCCCACGCCATGTGCTCGGATGATTCGACTTCGATTTCGAGGTGGGGCGTGATGCCGTTGCTGGTGGGGTCGTCAACGGGCGCGAACCGAGACTCCTCGTCCGTCCCCGGCTCGATCGCGATGGGATGGCGGCGGGCATCACCGATGCGGGGGTTTCGGATATCGGGCAGCGTGCGACGTGTCCACACCCTCGCACGAACAGCGAGGAGGGTGCCTCCCGTGATGGCCAGCGCCGTCGGAGTCTCGATCGATCGGCGGAGTTCGGCCGGGTCCACTACGGCATTGGCGACGCACTCGGCCGCATCTGGCGCGAGGTCGAACGTGTCGACGAGCTTCTCAGCCGCCTTGCGGCGGGCAGCGATCGGAGCAAGCTCGGGGAGCTTGTCCACCGGTCGCGGAGGTACGTGATCGTGCGGAGCGGCCGTCTCTTCAAAGATCGTGGTCATGTTCCGATGCCCTCCTGGGCGTAGTTGGGCACGCCGAAGAGCACGGAACAGTTGAATTACCGATCATCCCGCTTGCTCCCGGGTGCCACACGAATGTGGTCCGTGCCCGGGAGGTCGGACGACTCAAGCCGTCAGGCGCATCCCCTCCGACTCGTCTGAGGCAAGCCCCAGCGTGGTCTTCGGCGGCAACGCGGCACTCGGCATAGTCCGCGGCGTGAGGAAGCATGCCTCCACGTTGCCTACCCCAGGGGGAACCCTGAAGCGACCATGCTCCGCTCCACGCGTCGCAGGCGAAATCGACACTAGCACGAGGCAATCAACTCACGTGGACAAAGCGCTGTTGTCCCGCCTCCTGCATCCTCAATGCACCTCAGTGAACGACTCACTGCAAAGCCCCCCAGCCCCCGTCAGGCCAACAGGTCCCGCCCTCCTGCCGCAGCCTCCACCCACCGGACACGCCCATCACGCCACCGAACACCGAACATAAGACCATATTGACGGTTCGTCATGAGAGAGAACCCAGCCTGCGGGCTGCGGTACATGAAGCCGCGCTTCCCAGCGAGGACTCCTGTGGCCATTGCGCCGGCCCAAGAGCAGTAGGCTGCCCGCGAGTTATTCGCCTCGGGACGGGATCTGGCGCTAGTCGCCCGGGCCGGGACCGGCAAGACATCCTCGCTGATCCTGATGGGCTCCGCGACCCGTAGACATGGGTTGTACGTCGCCTTCAACCGGTCGATCGCTGACGACGCACGGGGACGTTCACTACCGCGAGCGCCTTAACAACTCGGCGCGCATCCCCGCCAAACACACGGCCCACTACACGACCGACCGACAGGTCATGGCCCGCCACATGGAGTGGGTCAACGGACGCGACGATCAGGCGCAGGAGTTCCTCGCGCGCTCTGCTGCCCTACGCGCATCGGGCCTGGCAGGACACCTGCTCCGTCGCGGGCAAGCTGCGGTTCGAGCACGATCACTACATGAAGTTGTGGGCGATGACCAAGCCAGTGCTGCCCGCCGACTTCGTCTTGCTGGACGAGGCCCAGGACACCAATCTTGATCTGGAGGAGGTCTTCCTCGCCCAAGAGGCGCAGCGGATCTGTGTAGGTGACCCGGCCCAGCAGATCTACGGATGGCGCAGCGCGCGGGACGTGATGACCGGCTTTCCGGCCGATCGCCTCCACCTCACCCAGTCCTTCCGCTTCGGTCCGGCGATCGTCACGGCGGCCAACCGCTGGCTCAGACACGCCGAGTCCGAGATGCAGCTCACCGGGCACCGGCCCAGCTCTTCCTGCATCGACAAGCTGGCGCATCCGGACGCGGTGTTGTGTCGGGGCAACGCCGACGCCATGCAAGAAGTCCTGGCCTTCTTGGAGCTGGGCATCCCGGTGGCGCTGACCGGCGGCGGGAGTGCGCTCCACCGCATTGCTAAAGCCGCCGCCGACCAGCTTCTCGAATGCCACGATCACCGAGAGGGTGAGGCCACGCTCCGTGCAGTGCTCACGGTCGGTGACTCCTCCGTCAGGCCGTTCCTGGCTCCGCGAACGCCGGGGACCATTCCTCACTTATTGCCGGTCATCCCCTCGGTGCAGGGCCCGCAGTGGGGCGAGGAGCAGGAGTGCCCTGCTCTTCCTGCTCGGCTGTCGGTTCCCGGAGAACACCGGCCTTCGCTGAGATGTCGCGCAGGAGTGCGTCCCGCAGGGTGTGCAGCGTCGCGATCTTGGCGACCAGGAGTCGCGCCACGGCGTGCAGGGGATCGGCCATCGTGTGGAAGTCGGTGCGCGTGAACCGGTCCGGCCAGGTGACCTCCAGGCGCTTGAGGGCGCCGGCGGAGATTTCCCGCCCGTTCTGGCCCTGCGCCAGCCGTGCGATGTCGCTGCTCCTACTCCTGAGTTCGTGGAGCAGCCACCAACCGTCCTCGTCCTCAATAGGTCGTACGGCCACGACGCCCCTGAGAGGTGTTGCTGGTCGGCGCGGCACGGCGATGTGTGCGCCGTCGGAACGGGTGCTCAGCATCAAGGTGCCGGGAGGATGTGCCTTGCCGCCGTTCGCTGGGCTACTCAGACGGAATCTCTGAACGTGGGGCACGGGGAGGCCGTAGAGATCTTTGGGGGCGATTACGTCGGCTACATCGGTGGTGAGTTCTGTGGGTAACGAGGGAAGCGAGCGTTCGGAGCCTTCGCCCGTCTTCGGTTTGGCGACCTTCGCGAGCGGGTGTGTCTCCCATGGTGGAATCGTCGACGCCCAGTCGTCATGGAGGGCGTCGGCCAGTTGCACTGCCTTGCACGCGGTCTCCTGGTAGAGGGCGGTCATCTCCTCGATGAGGCCGAAGGCCCGGTGGTATGCGGTGATGACGTATGGCGGGGGCAGCGGAAACAGCATGCGGTGGAGGGTGTCGAGGCTGATGGTGGGCTCGACATGTGCCGTCACGTCCTCGTCGATGCGGGCCTTCGCCGTGGGTGTCTGTAGCCAGATACGCAGCCACCGCACTATGTGCGGCTCAGCGCGGATGATGCCGATCGACCTGGTCGCTGTACATCCCGCGTGCTCGGCGGTGACCAGTGCGGAGTCGCCCACCCGCCGGACGAGAACGACGGCCAGGTCGCCCTCCCTGAGGGTTGCCCGGCTGGGCGGGGATTCGCCCAGCCGACACTCATTGGCCCTGGGCGAGAGGATCCTGCCGTCCTGGACGAACGTCGAGCTAACGACTCCTGCAGTCTGATCGGCAGCCGCGTCGTCGAGGAAACCGGAGGTGGTGTATATGTCCCTGCGGGCCCGCTCGATTTTGATGGAGGTCGTCTGCCAAGCCGCCCTACCTGAGTCGGCCTCTTCGGCATTGGCTTCCATCAGATCTCCTCCAAGACGTCCAGCAGTCGGAGTTCCAGGTCGCGCATCTGGTCGAACTGATCGGCCAGTTCGAGTTTGAGCTGCTCGACCCGGCTCCGTGTGTCCCGTTCGGGGCTGGGAGCCTCCACGGCGTACGAAGTCGGCATCAGGCTGTACTCCCGGTCGGCGATCTCCTCGGTGGAGCAGCTTCGGGACCAGCCAGCTGCGTCGTTGTACGGCGAGGCCGCAGAACCGTTCTCGGAGAGGCCACGCCAGGCCGCCAAGGTGGTCAGGATCAATGCCGTGTTCTTGTTGCCCAGCCTCCTTGATCTCGAATCCGGGACCGGTTCGAAGGCTCGCCGCGCGTTGACGAAAAGCACCTGCCGGCGACGGTCCAGGACGCCCCAGCCGGGACGCGCGCTCTTGTCCCTGTTGAGCACCCACAGACAGGCCGTGGCTTTGCTGTGACCGAACACGCGAGGTGGCAGAGCGATCACGCACTCGACGAGATCGTCACACAGGAGGCGTTCACGGAGCCTTCGGGTGTGGGGTTGTCTGCTATTGGCCGCGCTGTCGGCCATCAGGAAGACAGCACGTCCGGCCGGAGCCAGCGCATGCGCGATGTGCTGAATCCACGCGGAGTTGGCGGACCCTCGGGATGGCGATTCATCCGGCCACCGGGGATCGACAGGGACAGGAAGAGCCGACCAGCGGGCGCCTTGCTCCGTCTTGTCCTCCGGCGCCCAATCGCGCTGGTTGAAGGGAAGGTTAGCCAGGATGATGTCGTAGGGCTCGAGTTCGGGCTCCGCGAGGCTGTCCCCGGGCGGGAAGACGTGGGCCGTGATCCCCCGCACCGCGAAGTTCATGCGGGCCACCTGTGAGGTGTGGGCGTGCTGTTCCTTCCCCTGCAAGGACATGGCCGGATGCAGCTCGACGCGTTCGCGGACATAGCGGTGACTCTCGACGAGCAGTCCCCCTGAACCGCAGACCGGGTCCAGCACTCTGTGCCCGTCGCCGGGGACGGCCGCACCGACCATGAGACGTGTCATGTCATCCGGCGTGAAGTAGTGGCTGCCGTCTGCCTGGGCCTGGTCCGCCGAGAGGTCATGGAGGCACTGGTCGAGCAGGGGCCCGACCCGCTGGGTGGAGCCGATGGCTTGGATGAGAGCGTGCAGTGATCGTTCGGAACCGGAGGGCGGAATGGGCATCAGGCTCCTCATGCCCACGTCGGCGCCCTGTTCGTCGGCTACGGGAAGCCAGTGGCTCAGACACTTGCTCACGGCAGCGCGGATTCCTGAACCGTGCCCTGCTGGCTGACCCAGCAACCACGACCACGTCGGTACGCCGGTGCCGGGAGCAGCGTGCGCGGTCCGGCTCAGATACAGCAGCCCGAGGACGAGGCGAGTCGCATCGTGGGCGTTCATCAGCCGCGAGAGGTGCGTGCGGTGTCGGCGCACCTTCGCGAGCACCTCGTCGAGCGAGGAGGCACCCTCGGCCTGCATGTGTCCTCCAAGGGCACTCATGTCGCTCACGAGCCCACCACACCCAGGGCGCCCATGACCACGATGAGGAGTGTCAGGGAGCCGGCGAAGGTCAATGCTCCGGTCTTGAAGGCCGCCGTGGGACGCCCTCCCTCGACGACGGTCACGACGCTGCCGGCCAGAGCGGCGACAAGCGCCGTGAGGACCGCGATGATCACGTACATCAGCCTCGGTTGCACGTGGTTCCTTCCTGAGGTCGGGGGATCTCCCAGCGGACGAGTAAGCCGGTGATCCCTGGCTTCAGGAAGGACAGTAGAAGACGTAGACCGCGGGCTACTGGGTGCACGCCGTTTGGGATTTTCTTAGGAGCGCGCGCGGAGTTCAAGCACTATCGTCGAGTGCACGTCGTTTGGGATTCAAGACAGCGAGTCGGCGAGGGGGGGGTGTGTCCCGGCCTTGGACTCACGTCCAAATGCCCTCCGCCCACGGCAATGCCTCGCACCGGGTGCCGTCGATTCCGTTGGCGTGGAGTAGTCCGGAGCGGCGCACGAAGGCATGGAAGCAAACGCTGGCCGCGCTCAACACTCAGGAACGCAACGACCTGTCTCTCCTGCTGGGCAAACCACTCACCGGTGCCACCGTGACCGTACGGCTTGACGTGCTCGACTCACGGCTGTGCGCCTCGGCCATCGGACTCGGCCTCAGGGACACCCTGGAGGAACTCGGCCCGCCCCAACCCCGCGCGACCCCGCCGGGACGGAGACACAGCGGAGCTGGTGATCGATAGACGCACACCCTCTCCGTGTGTCACCGTTCAATCGCGCTGTGAAGCCGCATCCACCCTTTTGAGGAGCACGATGCCCGCACCTACCGCCGAGCAGAGTACGGCCGTCGATACCTTCCGGCGCGGGGGCCACATGGTCCTGCAGGCCGGAGCCGGGACCGGTAAGACGACGACGCTGGCGATGCTCGCGGCCAGCACGGCGAAGCCCGGCCGGTACATAGCGTTCAACAAGTCGATCGCGAACGACGCCGCCCGCAAGTTCCCCGGCAATGTGCGGTGCAAGACCGCGCACTCGCTCGCCTTCGCAGCGGTGGGCCACAAGTACGGAGCACGGATGAACGCGCCCCGGGTGCCTGGCTGGAAGACCGGTGCCTCCCTGGGCATCTCCATCAACATGCGGGTCCGGATCGGCGAACGCAACGTCACCAACAAGGCCCTCTCCTACACCGTGTTGCGGACCGTCACCCGCTTCTGCCAGTCCGCGGACCGCGTCATCAAGCGCCACCACGTGCCCCGCCTGCGAGGCGTCGAGGCCAAGGATCTGCACGCCCAGCTCGTGGACATCGTCCTGCCGTACGCCGCCAAGGCATGGGACGACCTCCAGAATCCGCAGGAAGGCGTTGTCCGCTTCGATCACGACCACTACCTGAAGATCTGGGCGTTGACCGAGCCGAGGATCGAGGCGGACTTTCTGCTGCTGGACGAGGCACAGGACACCAACCCGGTGGTCGAGCAGGTCTTCAACGCCCAGCGGGACCACTCCCAGCTGGTGATGGTCGGCGACTCCGCCCAGGCTATCTACGGCTGGCGGGGAGCGCGAGACGTGATGAGCGACTTCGACGGCACCCAGCTGGCCCTGTCGCAGTCGTTCCGCTTCGGTGCCGCGCTGGCCGAGGAAGCCAACCGGTGGCTGCGCCTCGTCGACTCTCCGATCCGCCTGACCGGCACTCCGGCCATCAACACCCGGCTCGAACGGCTGGAGGAACCAGACGCGATCTTGTGCCGGTCCAACGTCGGCGCCATGCTCGAAGTGATGCGCCAGCTGGAAGCCGGCCGCCGCGTCGCACTGGTCGGCGGCGGCGACGCACTGCGAGCCCTGGCCCGGGCCGCCCGCGATCTGAAGGCCGGCAAACGCAGCACCCACCCCGAACTCATCCTCTTCGAGAACTGGGGCGAACTCCAGGAGTACGCCGAGTACGACCCGTCCGGACGTGACCTGCTGCCTCTCGTCGACCTGGTCGACGAGCACGGGGTGGACGTCATCCTGCAAGCGGTGGACCGGCTCGCAGCCGAGCAAGGGGCCGAGATCGTCGTCTCCACCGCCCACAAGGCCAAGGGGCGCGAATGGGCCTCCGTACGCATCGGCGAGGACTTCGAGGAACCGGCCGACCAGGAAGAGACCGACGAGAACGGCGACCCGTTGCCCGGCGACATCGACGACGCCGAGGCACGCCTCGCCTACGTCGCCGTCACCCGTGCCCGGCACAACCTCGACCTGGGCGGCCTGTCCTGGATCAACCAGCACCCCGACGGCAACCCCAGCGGCAAACGCCCGCCCCAGGCCCCCGAACCGCCCTCAGGCTGGGCCGCGCTGGGACCCGCACCGCACTGAACACCTGGCGAGATGCGGCCCGAACGGCGATGTCAGTGTCCTCTGCCACCGTGGAGACTGGCACGAAGGATCTGGTCGGAGAGGGGTACCAGGTGCCGATGACGGCGATGCACCCAGAGCGCGGTCGGATCGATGCCACGGCCGAGGGCCTCGGCTGTGACTGGTCTTGGTCGGCCATCCACCGCGTACGGCCCCGGGTCCCTCTGACCTGCCCGGAATGCGGCCGTGGACTGCGGGCCAAAGTCTCCCGCCGCGGTCTGCGATTCTTCGCCCACGATCCTGGCTCGCCCACGTGCTCTCTGACCGGGGAGACGATGGAACACCGCCTGCTCAAGCTGGAGCTCGTCCTCGCCGCGAGGGAAGCCGGCTGGCACGCGGAGCTGGAGGTGCCCGCCGCCAGCGGGCGGTGGCGGGCGGATGTCCTGGCCACCTCGCCGGACGGCCCCCAGCGAATGGCCTGGGAAGCTCAGTTGTCCCCGATCACCGCATACGACATCACCCAACGCACCGAACGCTACGCCGCCGACGGTGTCGCGGTCTGCTGGGTAGCTACCCACCGACGTCCCTGGCTCGGCGAAGTCCCTGGCGTCCGCGCCAGGCCACCCAGCGATGAGCCCGAGTCGCAGTGGCAGGTCACCGAAGGTCTCGCCCGCTTCGCAGTCGAACCGTGCGAAGACGAACGTGTGTGCCCTGGTGATGGGCACGGAGTCTGGAGCGAAGTCCGGGCGCCCTTACGGGAGTTTGTGACTTGGTCGCTGTCCCACCGTGTCATTCCGCACCGCCTGTCCCGCCCGGCGTACCTCGCTGGCAACCGGTGGGCTCAGGTGTGGACGACCTCGCAGTACGCTGCCGCGGCGGAAGAATTCTCCCGGGCCGCAGAGCGTGATCGGTGGCTAAGCTCTCCCCGCGGCTCGGTCCGTGTCATGGCCCCACAGCAAGGAGGCACGGACAATGTCGCACGGCAGGCTGCTCGGTTGCTGACCGGCGCCCAGCCCACTGCACGTCGCCGCCCTCCTTCGCCTCGGACACCGAGAACAGCGGGCCGCCCCCGTATTCCAGCAAATCCAACCCTGGAAATCGGACCTGATGCGAGTATTCCTGCACTGCACGACGCCGTGACCGCCTGGGTGCAGGTAGCGACCGGATCGACACCCCAGATACGCCACAGCTCGCGTATTGCCGATGGGGCAGCGATCTACCTCGACGGCAAGCCTTACGGTGTTCTGCGACCGGACCCCGAGCAGATGGATTGGCAGCGGTGGCGAGGCTTGAAGGATCTCGTGGTCTTCGCCGCAACCCGCGACGAGCGCAACCGCATCGCCGTCGCGGCCCCGAACGGCGTCCGCATCGTTGTCCTCGGACAGCAAGGTTCTTGAACGCCGCGGGGCCGACACGCGCGGCATGAGAGGCCCTTGTACGCCATCCAACAGGCCCTTACGCTCGCGCACTTGAGCCGACAGCTGTGGGGGGCTGGGCATGGCGGTGTTGATGGTGGCCGCGACGGTGTACGGCGTGGTGCAGCTGCTGGTGTTGTCATCGCCGACGCGTTCGGTGCGGGTCTCCACCGTCCTGCTGGCGATCGCAGTGGGCGTCTACGGCTGCGGCATAGTGACCGTGCTGCTGGAGTACGCGTATACACGCACCGTCTCCGACCAGCCCCATGGTGGGGCGCTGCTCAACACCGTGAAGACGGCCAGTTACACCGTCGACCCGGTCATCGAGGAGCTGGTCAAGATCACGCCGCTGCTGCTGGCGGCGTGGAACGTCAAGATCCGCCGCCAGTGGGGCCTGACCGACTACGTAGTCACCGGCGCGGCGCTGGGCGCGGGGTTCGGGCTGCTGGAGGCGGTGGCCAGGTTCGGCCTGGACGCGGCCCGGGCCATCAGCCACCCGGCCGGGGGCTGGATCATCCCCGACAGCCTGCAAGCGCCCTGGATCCCTGGCCCCGATCAGGTCTTCGCTGCCTGGTTCCCCGCCCCCTTCACCACCCTGGACTTCGGCGGTGCCCACCCGGCCGCTGACACCAGCCCCCATCTCGTCTACACCGCCGCCGCGGCCCTGGGGGTCGGCATCCTCATCCGTGGTCGCCACTGGCTGCGGGCCCTGGGGCTAGTGCCCATCACCGCTGCCTGTGCTCACCACATGCTCACCAACTACGCGGCCGCACAACCCGGTGCCCGGGACACCCAATCACTGGTCGAAGACCTCAACGGCATCCTGTGGACCATCCCGCTGGCCGTGCTGGCCATCGCGATGGGCGTCGACATGTGGCAGATCCGCCGTGCCAAGCGGACGGTCCCAGGCGTACTGCTCCGCGAGGAGCGAGCCGGACGCACCGGCCTTACGGCATTGACCGGATACGGGCTGTGGTGTGTTCCCTGGTCCACGCTGATCGCACTGCGCTTCGCGCGCATGCGCCGGGCCCTGTTCTATTGGAAGCGCTCAACAACTTCCTCGCCTACCTCGGCTTCGCCCTCATCCTCCTCGCTCTCCTCGCCCTCTTCCCGCCGGGTGGTGGACTCGCCTTCGCAGGCGCCGGCATCGCAGCAGGCACGATCACCATCGAAGCCGCGATCCACGCCGCCGCGCTGGGGACGCTCGGCATCGTCCTCATGACCGCTGCGGGTGGTGGCGCACCGACCGACGGGCCGCCCGAGGGACAGGCGGATGCCGGAAGTCAGAGTGGCTCGCGCCCCAAGCCGGAAGAGCCGAACCCTGTCACCGAGGAGCAACAGCAATCCTTCCATCAGAGCCAGCAGCATCTGAACGGCCTCAGCAAGCGGAAACAGGCAGACGAGGTCGGCAGAGGCTTCGAAAGAGACGGTCAGAAATACAAGCCTGAAGCGCCACTACTCAAGACCGGCAAGCACGGCGTTGACTGGTCCGAAGGAACGGCTCGCGCGATAAGAGACGGACGACCCCAGGGGCAGTTCGGCAGCGCAGCGGACGTCAAGTACGCAGCGGAACGCGGAGCCGAACTAGGGCCGAATAAGACAGGGTTCTTCAGGCTACCTGAAGGGCACAACTGCATAGAGTATCTTCCAGATGGCACGACGCGCACACCGAACAGCATTTTCGTCAAGGTGTACCCCAACGGCAAGGTCCACGCCTACCCACTGACTCGATAGGAACAAGCATGAACTTCCGGCTGCAAGCAGGGAACCCTGAGGCCCTGAAGGTTGGGCCAGCCGACGACATGGCGGATGCGGCAGGGCAGATGTATCCCATGGAGACCGAAGATGCCATCCTGTTCTGGAACCGGGTCCCCGTGCGACTCGAATACCGTTACGACATTCCCGTCTTGCTTGATGACCTCGTCCCGTTGCTTGAAGAAGTCCAGAATCCGGGATTCTCTCAAACACAGGTCCACTGGGGATCCGACACATTCTCCACCGAGTGGAACATCGTTCGCGACGGAGATTCCCTCAGAATCGATTCGCACTGGGACAGCGCCCATGGAAGCTACGAGTTTCTTCTCAACGACCGAAGCCAGTTGACCGTAGGAATCGCTGCCTTCGTAGCCGAGTGGCTGAAATTGCTACGCCGGATCACATCCGACCTCATCATCTGCCATGTACGCCTGGAAGATGATGACATCGCGGTCCGGGCGAAAGCTTTGTTGTCGAAGTCGAGCTGACCCTCCGAGGAGAGGACGCGCAGGCTCTCCGAGTACAAGGCCGAGCCGCGGCAAGGATGGGTACGTGCGCACCTGATGGGGCCGGGTACCGTACGCCGGATCTGAGATCGCGCCCGGAATGCACAATCCCGGCCCCATGCCGTGCCTGGGCCGCGGCTCGACACGACGGCAGTTCGTGACGGGCTGGGCACGCTACTCGAACGGGACCGCCGAGGGCACGCGGCATCCGGACGAGTCGGACTACCGCACGCACGGACAACGCGACGATGACATGCAGTGATTAGCGCGCCGCCAGACGCGCCCGCAGGAGATCGTTGAGCATGCGTACCGGTGAGGTCGGGCCCATGACCAGACGTGCGTCGAGTGCCGCCTCCCACTGCTCGGTCAGACCGAGCATGAGGCGTTTGCGCATGCCGGGGGTGACGTGGGCGTAGCGCGCGGAGATGGAGCCGTCGATGTGGCCCATGCGCTCGTCCATGAGCACCTTCTCCGTGCCGAGGTCCTCCATCACGGTCCGGTGGGTATGGCGAAGGCCATGGGGGGTGAGGCCCTTGGCGATCGGAAGCCAGCAGGCATCGGCCCGCTCACTGGCGCCGCGCCGTCGGGCTGGCACACCGGGCCACGGCTCGGCGAGCAGGGGCACGGGTCGTGGCTCCTGCGGCGCCTTCTTCGGGTACCAGCCGGAGACCGCAGGGGTGAACAGCCAGGTTGCAAAACCGTTCCTGCGCCAATGGGCAGCGTGCTCCGGCACCACGCCACCCCGCACGAATCCGAGGTCCACGATGGCCTGCTCCACCTTCACTCGCGTGGCTTCGGTGACGCGGTCGGGGCGGTTGAGGACGTTGGACACCGTGCCCGTGGAGACTCCGGCACGGCGCGCGACGTCAGCGAGCTTCGCGCCCTGGTGGCCGCCGGTGCTGGCCGCGCCTTGCCCCCGGAAGACGTACGTCTTGCCGTGGCAGGGACACGGCGTGGGTTTCGTGCGGGCGATGTGGTCGGCCACCAGCGCCGACAGCCAGTCCATCGAGTCGAGGGTGCGGTAGCTGTCGTCCTTGGGCGGGCAGCGCACCAGCTCGCCCGAGTCGAGTTCGTACAGCTGCCACTCGACACGGAAGGCCCCAGGGCGCACGAACTCAGTCTCAAGGCCGACGATCTCGCCCCAGCGCATGCCCGTGTACCCCTTGAGGACCACGGCGACGAACTCGTCGTCGCGCCCCGACAGGAGAGCGGCCCGCTCGGCGGTCAGCAGGATGCCGAGGGGGTCGGTGACCACCTTCTCCGGACCACGGTTTCGGGAGCGGCCGGCGCGCTTGCCGCGCCCGCGGCGCCTGGCCGCGGGGTTGGAGGTGAGCAGGCCCTCGTCGATCGCGTCCTCGAAGATCAGGTGGAGGGTCGAGCGCCACGTCTTGACGCTGGAGGCCGCGTACACGGCCTTCTCCTTCTTCTCCCAGGCATCGACGTCCGTGCGCAAGATGCCAGCGAGCGCATTGTCCTCGAACTCGGGGAGCAAATGCTCCTCGATGTGACGCTTGTAGTTCTGCATGGTCGAGGCGGCCAGGTCCTGAGCCTCGTACCAGCGGTTCGCGTACTCGCCGAAGGTCTCCTGGCCGAGCGCCGGGTCACGCCAGTCTCCTCGCCGATATTTGTTCTCGGCCTCGCTCGCAGCGCGCTGTGCCTCACCCTTGGTGGCGAACCGGATCGCCCTACCGCTGTCGTCGACGACCGTGAGGTGCTTGCCGGGCACGACCTTGTACCGGCCTCGCCAATAGTTCCCGCGCTTCTCCGCGAAACCCAAGTCCCGCTTTCCTCCCCTTGTTCCGCTTGGCCTGGTGGGTGCTACGCGACCGTGTCGTACGGCGTCCGACGCGGCGGCCGGGCACGCAGGTGAGACGCCGAGGCGCCGCGCGTCCGCCGAGGTTGCTGGGTGGCCTGAGCAGGCGGCGTCGAGGCCGGAGCAGCCACCGGTGTGACGCCCCGCGGAGGCCGCACCGGCCGCTCTTCGTGGAGGCGGACGATCTCGGCGAGATGGCTGGCGGTGAAGCGGTAGGCGCGACCGACTCGTGTGTGGGGGATCAGGCGGCGTCGTGCTCGGTCCTTGACCCACCAGGCAGAGCAGCCGAGAGTCTCGGCGATCTCCTCGGGTCGGTAGAGGCGAGGCAGGGCAGCTTCGCCCTCAGCGCCGGAGTGGCCGGGCGTGCGGGCAGGGGGCATCGCGGAGTGATGCTGCACGGGTGGTGGGTCCTATCTCGGTGGCGGGTGCGGTCGGCCAGCGGTGCTGGGCTGGCCTCGTCACAGGGGGTTCGGCCCCTGCAGCAGCACGAGGGGCGAGACGCGGAGGGCTTCGGCGATCAGGACGAGGTCGTCGACGTCGCAGCGGCGCTGGGCGCGTTCGATGCGGGACAGCATCGTGTTGGACATGGGATGGCCGAGGGTGGTCACCCGTTCAGCCAACTCACGCTGCGCGAGATGCTGTTCGGTACGGAGGATTTCGATGGTTCGGGCGGCTCGTATTCCCGCGCTCCCGATTTCCAGTGATCGTGCTGCCATGGCTCCAGTTGTAGCGTGCATTCGCCGGTTTGGTTAACCGGCGATCGTGGTCTATGTTGCGTCGCGCGCGGTTCGGACACGGGGAGATTCTGGCGGCCTTAGGGACCTGGATCCCGCGATGTTGCTCAACACCCCAAACCTGCTCTGACGTGGGATGTTGTGTTGTAGCTTCCCCACCGGAAGCTCGTCAACGACTTGGCGATGTGATCCTTCTGGCTCGGCGTCCAGGGCAACTATTTCGTCAACCGCGAATCGTGCCCTACCGTTTTCGCACCGCCCTTTGCCGACCGATTCCCGGGAGCCTTTCTGCCGTCAGAGATTCGATCGGATTGGGCTGGACTTGCCCGACCTGGGTGTGGCTATGTTGACGACACCCCCAGGAATCGCGACCGGCTAGCAGCGCATCCCGCGCCAACTGTCGGCCTGCTACCTGCCCTTGCCCCCATACCGCCCTGACCGACGGCTTCCGTGGGCGCCTGCCCACCGGTAACCGAATGAGGAACACCCCCCTTGGCACGAATCCGCACCATCAAGCCCGAAGCCTTCGTCTCCGAGTCCCTTGCCGCCGTCACCCTGACCGCCGAGCGCACCTTCTTCGGTCTGCTCACGCAGGTTGACGACCAGGGCCGTCACCGCGACCACGCCGCGATCATCGCCGGACAGCTATGGGTTCTGCGGCCGGATCACACCCCCGCCTACGTCGAGGAGGACCCCGCCCAGCTCGCCGACGCTGGCCTGATCTGCCGCTACCAGGGCCCGGATCACAAGCGCTACCTGCACATCGTCACCTGGCAGCAGCATCAGAAGATCAACCGGCCCAGCAAGAGCCGTCTCCCCGGCTGCCCGCACCACGATGCTCCGGCCGACGCCGTGCCGAGGACCGTCGAGCGCGCCGCAGAGTGCAGCGTCACGGAGCCCGCACCGTCGTCTCACAGAACCCTCCGTGAAGGCTCCGGCAAGGCGCCGGAGCATGCGGTGAATCCAGGCACCGGTACCGAAACCGCAGGTCAGGTGGATTTCACGGAGTCCTCCGTGAAGGAGCCCGGAGGACTCCCTGCGGCGACAGTGACACCTCATGGTCCGGATCTAGGACCTAGGAACCTGGATCTAGGAACTACCCCTTCGGGGGCGCAAGCGCCCCCGCACCCGACACCGTCTCGACTCGGCAGCTCATCGGCGAGTACGCCGCCGCCTGCACCCACCGCCCGCCCAAGGACGTCATGGCCCACCTCGGCCGGGAGGTGCGCAAGCTGCTCGACGAGGGCATCGTCCCTGCGCACATCCGGTCCGGGCTCGAACGGCACCACGCCAAGGGGCTACACGCCAGCCTCCTGCCGAGCCTGGTGCACGAGGCATGAACACCACACCCGCCACGTCGGCTGTCCACAGGCCGTGGACGAACCCTGCCGACATCGCTGCCGCCTACGGAGAAGAGCTCTGACCGGCACCCTCACCCGCGCGCCCCATCACGTCGGTCCGCTCGCCGACCGCCTCAACGGCATCCTGGCCGACCGCGGTATCGACCCCACCACCGCAGCCGAGGAACCACCAACCGAGCCGGCCGTCACCGCGCTGGAGCTCGCCGACGCCCGCATCCCCGCCCGCTACCGCCGCGCCATGGCCGACGACCCACAGGTCACCGCCTGGGCGGACCAGGTCGCCCGCGCCGGACGCCCCGGTCCCGGCGGCCCCGGCATCGCCGAGGGCCCGTCGCTACTGATCGTCGGCCCCACCGGCACTGGCAAAACGCACCAGGCGTACGGCGCCATCCGCGCCCTCCTCCGCCTGGGCGTCCGCCTGCGCTGGGAAGCCACCACCACCGCCGACCTGCACGCCCGCCTCCGCCCGCGAGCCGGGCACGACGCCGAACGCGACCTGCAGACGCTGGCCCGCTGCCCGCTGCTGCTCCTGGACGACCTCGGCGCGGCCAAGACGAGCGAGTGGACCGAGGAGCTGACCTACCGGCTGATCAACCACCGGTACGAGCACCTGCGCCCGACGCTGATCACCACCAACCTTCCCACCGCCGAGCTACGCGCCGCGCTCGGCGACCGGGTCGCCTCTCGCCTCGCTGAGATGACCGAACGCGTCATCCTGACCGGCCCCGACCGACGACGTCACAGCCCTGCTTGAACTTCAGCGAGGTCCGGTCGCCGCAAGGCCAATCTGGGGAGCGCTGCCATCCGGGTACGGGACCGGCTCCGTCACCATCGGGGACCGACTGGGGTCTGGGGACCGTCCCCGACAGCCTGAGAACCGTCCGGGACCGACGCAGGGGGACCGCGCAAGCACAGACGACCGTTTCGGGACCGAGCCCACCGAGGGTGGGGACCGGTCCCCACCAGACAGCGAACGGTCCCCACTCGATTCGGGGACCGGCCCCCAACGGACGTATCGGATACGGGGACCGGTCCCCGGCAAAGCACCAGGTCACCGCGCGTACGAGGCGGCGAAAAGCAGTCCCTCCATGGGTCCCGAAGTCGATTCCGTGGGGACCGAAACCACCGTCTCCGCCCTTCCGGGACCAGCACCCCGGGGATCAACAAGCACGCGGTCCCCAGAACCGATGCGCTACGGGGTTGGGGACCGGTCCCCGTCCTGAGCCCGATCCGGAGCGCAGGGCGACCGCTCACCAGCCCGGTCCCCATCTCCGTCCACGCGCGCCCTGCACCGCCAGAGCACACGGCCCGCCACAAACCAGACAGCCGGAGAGCACTCATGCATCAGGCACACCACGCAAGCACCGACCACACGCGACCGAAGACCACCAGCCTGGCCACAAGCACAGCAAGTTATCCGCCACGACACTCTTCCCCGTCGGGGAAGGCGGCCTGGCCAGAGCCCGCCCCGGGAGCGGCGGGAGCGGACCAGCACCGGGGGGCGCTGGTCCGTGGGGCAACGGCCGAGGGCGGATCGCAGCCGGAGGAGAAGCCGTCACCACGCAAGCGCCGCGACGCGAAAAAGACCTCGCGCAAACGCTCACCCAAGCCGCCTTCGCACAAGCGCGATTACGTGTGCAGCGTCCGCCTGAACGACGACGAGAAGACCCTGCTCTCCGCTGCCGCCGGCGCAACCCGTACGAGCCTTCCGGCCTTCCTCGCCCGCAGCGGCCTCGCCGCCGCACACGACCTCGACAACACCGCCGCCGCCATCGCAGGCCACCGCGAGCTGGTCGCCGAGATGTTCGCCGCCCGCCGACACCTCGGACAGGTCGGCAACAACCTCAACCAGATCGCCCGCGTCATCAACTCCGGCGGCCAGCCAGCGGAGATCGACGCAGTCGTCGCAGCGGTCCAGCGCGCCGTGACCCGCGTACAGGCAGCCACCGACCGGCTGCTGGACCAGCACTGACTTGGCTTCCCCACGAAGCCCCGCCGCCACCACTCCCACGGCCCACATCGGACAGCGAGCATGATCCCCCGGATACAGAAGCGCGGCCAGCGCACCATCGGGCTCCTGTACTACCTGTACGGGCCCGGGAAGCACGAAGAGCACATCGACCCGCATCTGGTCGCCTCCTGGGACCACAACGCCCCCGACCCCGGCCGAGACCGGTCTACCACCCTCAAACAGCTCCAACAGCTTCTGGACCAGCCCGTCGAGAACATCGACCAGGCGCAGCAGCCGAAGAAGCACGTGTGGCACCTGTCCGTCCGCAACAGTGCCGAGGACCGGATCCTGGCAGACGAGGAGTGGAGCGAGGTAGCCCGTCGGATGGTCGCCGCTGCCGGTATCGACGACCCCGAGCAAGGTGCTGGATGCCGGTGGATAGCCGTCCGGCACGCCGACGACCACATCCACATCGTCGCCACCCTCGCCCGCGAAGACGGCTACAAGCCCGACCTCAACCACGACGCCGCCCGCGTCCAAGCCCAGGCCCGCGCCCTCGAAGCGGAGCTGGGCCTACGCCGCCTCAACAAGGGCGACGGCACCGCCGCCCGGCGACCGACCAGCGCCGAGCGCCACAAGGCCGAACGCCAAGGCCGAGAACGCACCGCGCGGGAAGAACTTCGTCAGACGGTGCGCCGTGCAGTGTCTGGCACAACCAGCGAGGAGGAGTTCTTCGACCGGCTGGCCGCCTCCGGCGTGCTGATCCGCAAGCGCCTCGCCCCCTCCGGAGACCTGCTCGGCTACAAGGTCGCCCTGCCCGATGACCGCAACAAGGACGACGAGCCGGTGTTCTACCCTGGCGCGCGCCTCGCGCCGGACCTGTCCCTGCCCCGGATCCGGGGCAGGGACAGGTCCGGCGACGCCCACGACCAGGACACCAGGCAAGATGCTCCCGTCCGTAACGTGCCGGGCATACCGGCCACCGCCCGTCGGCGAACAGCAGCGGCGGCATGGGACGCGGTGCTGTTCGTCGAGCACGGCGACGATGGCCTCGCCGCCGCGCACATCGCCGCGAGCGGCGAGGTTTTGGACGCCCTCGCGAAGACCTCCGCTGCCCACACGCGAGGTGAACTACGCAAGGCCGCCACGTCGTTCGAGCGCGCCTCCCGCTCCCATATCCGGGCCGAGCGAGGCCACGACCGGGCACTGCGACAAGCCGCCCGCGACCTCATCCACAGCGGACCCGCCCTGGGCCTCGGAGAAGACGGTGCGACCATCGCGATGGCGATCGACATGATGTTCTTCCTCATCACCGCCGCCGCCCACTGGCACGCGAAGACGGGACACGCCCAGCAGGCTGCCGCCGCCCGCCAGACTGCCGAGCACTTGCGGGCCGCCTACCAGGCCGCCGCGGCCCAGCCCCTCGGTGTCCTCTACCAGCGAGGCCGGCGCCTGGGCCGCCCGCTCCTCCAGCAGCAGACGGCAGTACTGCGCGAAGCTGTGCCGGAGCTGGCGGAGCAGGTCCTCGCCGAGCCCGGCTGGTACGCGCTCGCCGCCACCCTCACCGACGCCGAGAACGCCGGCCACGACCCCACATCTCTCCTGACCGACGCTGCCCAGCATCGCGAACTCACCACGGCGGAATCCGTAAGCGACGTACTGGTATGGCGTCTGCGCCGAACCGCCGACCTACCGGCCGCCACCAACCCCACGGCAACCGAAGCCCACACAGCTCAGCACGCCGCCCACCACACGTGGCAGCAGACACAGGGCCGATCCGCAGCTCGCCGCGGACGGTCATAGCCGCGGACCTTGTGCGCGACGAGCCCGGCCTCCTCGTTCGAGGAGGCCGGGCTCGTCGCGCCAGGTGAGGAGGAGCAGCCGATCGTCAATCGGCTGGCGCTCGCAACAGCCGGTCCTGAGTGCTCTCGGGCAGCACCCGACGCAGGACCGGTGCGGTGGAACTGAGGGAATCGGCGAACGCAGCGACGAGGTCGTGCGGCACGCTGGCGCCAAACGACGCCGCCCACAAATAGCCAGCGCCAAACACCGGCTCAGCCCACGCCTGCCACCCAGCCAGAACCGCCTCATCAGCCTCGGCCACGAGAGCGAGCGGGTCGGCATCCTGAATGAGAGGCGGCACCTCACCAAGGCGGACATGGGAGGCGAAGGTCGGATCCACTGCCCTCACCCCAGGCTGGTCGACGTCGCGCAGCCAACCATGCGCCGCAACAGCGTCGACGACCAGCTCGGGGCCGCCAAGCGGTACGGCAGGCTGATCGCGCGCGTCGAGCGCGACGAGAAAGTCAGCGAGGACCTCGCCGGGGACATCGCGGGTGAAGTAGGCCGACCACTGCGCGAGCGGGCTGCTCGTGTCCGCACGAGCGGAGACCTGCCAGGCGATCGGCAAACTCCCCAGGTGGAAGGGCTCGTCCGGCAGAATCCACTGGGCCCACCGGAGGGTGTCGGGGCTGATGTGAAGGACGATGCTGGGCAGAACCTGACGGTCCTCCGGCACCTCGTCCAACTCCTGCCGTCCACGGACGATCGTCACGCTCGTCCAACCTAGGTCAGCAAGCATCTCAGCGACGGCATCGTAGAGACGCCCGTCGTCACCAGCCAGATGCCGGGGGCCGACCCAGTACGCGGACGGGGCGCTGGTCGAGGTGGACGGGTCGAACGGGAAGTCGGAATGCAGGAACGCCTCCAGGGGCTGGTGGGGAATTACGGGCCGCCCGGTTGCTCCGTAGCCTGGGCGACGTGCGCCAGGTGGGGCGGCATCGGGAAAACAGACTCATCACATGCCGCACTGGTATGCCCGGGTGCACGCGGACAACGTCGATGAGGTCAGCGACGGAAATCTCCGTACGCCACAGTCAGCCTCCTGGCACGAGGCAAGACGGGGTGGAATCACGGCCGTGAGGCCGGGGTGGGCGGAGAGCAGCCTCCAGTTGCGGGCCTGCGACTCGATCCTCGGCATCACGCCTGCCGGGAGGTCTCCAGCACGCGAGTCACAGCGGCGGCGACGACATCGGCCGGCGTCTCGGTGCCGAAGGAGATCTGGTAACCGCGCACCTCGGCCGTGCCGGTAACGGCGATCTTCCATCCCTCGCGATCGGTGCCAGGGCGCCCGGCCGGGAACCACCCGAGATAGAAGCAGCCATCCTTCGAGTTGACGTGCACGTCCGCGCGGTCGTCCACGACCAGGTTGAAATCGTCGGCGGAGAACTGATCCATCACGAGCATGGGCTCGCCCGGGCCAATTTGCCACTCACGCAACCGCAGAGCCTCGATGGTGGTGGAGAATCCGGGACTCGGGGGTGCCTCAGTCACGGGCAATCACCTCTTTGACCTGGGGATTTACGAGAAGGTCGTCCACGTTGACATGCCCTTGCACACGTTGGCCAGTCATTCGTGGCCACTTGCCGTCTGCCCCCAGCGAACTGATGGCCTCTGCCACAGAAGTTAGTCGCCGTTGTCAGCCAACTGAGCCGTCACGCGATACGTGGCCTGCTTCTCGCACTCTTCTCGCACGAGGTGCCAGCATCGAGCAGCCGGGACGCTGGCCGCGTCATAGGTTTGAGTCCACCCGCCAAGTCCGCCCATGTCAGCCTTGGCTAGAGGTGGGACGTGCCCTTCAGCCCTCAGCCTCGTGTGCACGGCGTGTTCCACAGCGAGGGCCGCCGCTCCCGTAACGGGCTCGGTTACCTGGTAGGTGGTCCATCCACAGCTGTGGAGGGACTGTAGCCGCGTGCTCCGAAGTGGACTCGTGCCGATTTTCACGGCGTTCAAGACGTGGTTTTCGACTACGTACACCCGCGCTGGCCGCGACACTGCAATGCCGCGTGGTGTGCAAGCGGAACAGCCGTCTCTCAGTGTCTTGTAGAGGGGCAGGTAGATGATGTTCCTGCACGTCAGGCACCTGCTCTGCCACGGTTCACTCGCTCGGCCCGGGTATTGGGAAAGTGGTTCGAATCCCGCCGCACGAATCTCCTGCTCGGCTTCTACCGCGAGCGCTCGCCTCCCATCGCTGGTGCGTCGCGCCAGTCCGCAGTATCGGCAGCCGCCTTGACCTCGACGGACGTTGGTCACCGCTGGGGTGGCCTGTCGGCCGCACTTCGTGCAGATGCACTGCCAGCGCCTTGCGGCGCCGGGATAGGGAACCGTCGGCTCCAGTCCCGCCGCACGCATCACAGCTACTGCCTCGTCAGGAGTTAGAGGCCGCGCTTCCACAACCCCGCGGGCGCAGTATCGACAGCCGCTCTGTCCCTGACGGACGTTGGCGTATCTCGGCTGTACCTTCTGGCCGCACTTCGTGCAGATGCACTGCCAGCACGTTGCCGCGCCGGGATAGGGAACCGTCGGCTCCAGTCCCGCCGCACGCATCACAGCTACTGCCGCCTCGGGATCAATCCTGCGCGGCATGCGTGCATCTCCCGTCTGTTTCATTTCTCGCGTTCGATGAGGATACAAGAATTGAGCCGATGTCTGAGGTCTGCCAGTCTCGCGCCGACGCTTCAGACAGATGGGCTGCCTGGAGCGATCTCAGCCTGCCCTGGGGTGAGTTGCAGCAAGGAGGCCAGTTGAAGATTGGCAAGGGGCGACGCCTGCTCACGCATCGCGTCCGCAGCGTGGGAGAAGCACGTGGATAGCGATCTTCCCTCAGACGTGCAGCAGCAATTGCTACTGCTCGACCGCTTACAACGCCGCGACGACGCCGCCCTCTGCGCGCTCAGCGGGCTGCTTTGGTTGCTTGGCGTGGCCTTCTACGCAGGTGTGGCCACGTTTGCGCTCCACGGGAACGGCCCCGCTGTCACAGCATGTGGCATCTTCGGATCCGTCGTCTCAACTGCCGCTGGATGGCTGACTCGACAAGTTGTACATCGCCCCAAACGCCACCTCCGGCGGCAGGGCCGGTAGTCGTCCGAGTGGCTGTGTGCCGCTGCAGCGCTACCCCTGGGGAGGCCACGAGAGCGGCGCTGACCTGCTGAAGCGCCGCTCACCGCAGCACAGACATGCCTCGGTACCCGACCGGGTACAGACATTCGACAGCCTTGGACGGTGTCGAGGACTCAGCGGCCGTCGGTCTGCGAGATGTTTTGTGCGAGTTGGCCCACGACGCTAAATATCCATTGTCCGAAGCTGGTTGGAGCGATCAGCACGCCGAAGACCAGAACGATGACCACGGTCATCTTCTCGTCGAACCGGCTCCGAGCCTGTGTGCGTCGACGCAGTCGCATAGCGGTGATCACCGCTAGCAGAACCGCGACGTTGATGGTTCAAAATCATCCGGCCAGTCCTCCCCTCGGCACCTGGCATTCCGCCTCTCTGCATAGCTCGAACCGGGTACTTCTCAACGGCCCCATCCGCAGTGATTGGCGACAGAGCACTTGTCCAGTGGCTGGTTTCACGGCGCTCTCGCGGCGTTACGCTGGCCGCCAGGACCCTCCCCTCGCACCCACCGCCCCACTCGGCAGTTTCAGGACAGGGTTGTTGGACGACGTGGGGGCGGGATGCGGTCCAGCAGTTCCCACAAGGGCCGGGAGCTAGCAGCCCACTCGCCGAGCTTGCGGCGATCGACGAGATGTATCCGGTGCTCCTTTCCCCAAGGGATGGCCTTTGAGCTGAAGCGGCCATTGGTGAGGACGAGGGCAATATCCGCTCCATGGATCTGCCGTGCGGTGCCGTTGACCTGCTGTAGGACGCCGACACCAACGGCAGAGCCACGGTCTCCGTCCCGGCGGTGCTTGCACTGGATGGCCCATACACGCCCGGCGGGATCGACGGCCCGCACATCGCAGGCGTTGTCGCCGGCGCCGCCCATCCGCTCGGCACGGCAGCCGTCCCGTCGCATCAGGTCGCGTATCGCGAACTCGAACGCGCGGTGATCCAGCGCGTCCAACTCAGCGATACGCATCCGCAGGGCCCGGGCGCGGACACGTTCCCACTCGGCCCGCTGCCGTGCTTGATGCAGCCAGAAGCCGCCGCCGACCGCAGCGACCACGACCGCGAGGAGGGTGATCCACCAGTGCGCGAGCAGCCACTGCACGACGGTGACCACCACGACGATCGCCACAGCCCCAGTGGCCAGCAGAGCAACCTGCTCATCCTGCTTCTTGGTGCGGCGTACCGGCCTACGTCGGCCGGTACGCCGCGCCGGGCGTCGGCGGCTCATCGAGCCGTACCCGGGCGCGCCCATATCGGGACAGCGACCCGAACGTGAGCCTCCACCTTTACCCCCATGAAGTAAGTCCTCCTGTCCAGAGCCGTTGACGATCCCCGCGCTGGCAATGAGAGCACGCGACTCTGACAACATGTGGAGGTTTGATCACTTTAAGTGATCGATTTTCGGCCAGCGTCGATCGTGGTCCGATGCGTCTGAACGGCGATGACCAGGGTTTTCCGGTGCTCGCTCGACCAACTTCGGCCGTTTCGTCGAACGAGTCGGATCTCCGGGGTCCTATCGACGAACTCCGTCCCTTCTGCCGACCCCCTGGCGATCCGAGCTGGAGTTGCGCGGATGCGCAGGGTTGAGGAACCAGGTACGCGCCGAGGCGAGCCACCAGGTTCCGCAGAAGGCGAGGACGACGCCGACCGCGATGGGTGCGTAGTTGAAGGTCTCCGCGGTGACGGGCGAAGTCTGCGGCAGCATGAACAGCACGGTGATCACCAGCACCCACACGATGGCGATGGTGCCGACGGTCGTGGACCACGAGCCAAGGTGCCAGGGGCCCCGCTCGAAACGGTCGCCTTGCCGGAGCCGGAGGAAGGTGGGGATCACGTAGGCGATGTAGAGGCCGATGGTCGCGATGGAGGTCACGGCCGCATACGCGGTCGTGTTCCACAGGTAGGGCAGACCGAGGACGAAGGCGCCGCCGGTGGCGAGCCACACGGCGTTGGTGGGGGTTCGCGTCGCAGGGTTGAGCTTGTGCCACGTGCTGGAGAAGGGCAGGGCGCCATCACGCGAGAAGGCATAGATCATGCGGGAGTTGGCGGTCACCGACGCCATGCCGCAGAAGAGCTGCGCGACGGTGATCACGAGCAGAAGCCATTTGCCGACCGCCGCGCCGAGGGCGTTCATGAGGATCTCCGCCGGCGGCACCCCTGTCCCCGATGCGAGTGCGCCGACGTAGGACTGGATGGCGTAGGTGAAGCCGAAGAGGAGGACGAACCCGGCCGCGAGGGAGACGAGGATCGAACGGACGATGCCTTTGGGCCCGGCGGTGGATGCGTCGATGGTCTCCTCGGTCATGTGGGCGGAGGCGTCGTAGCCGGTGAAGGTGTACTGCGCCATCAGCAGACCGATCAGCACCACGTAGCCGCTGGACGAAAAGCCGGTGTTGTTGACGAATTCACCGAACACGAACCCGGTCGACTGGTGGTGGTCGGGGATGAGTACCAGGGCGCCGCAGATGACGATGACACCGAGGATGTGCCACCAGATGGAGACTTCGTTGAGGAGGGCGACGATGCGCACGCCGAAGGTGTTCAGGACACCGTGGAGGGCGAGTATGGCTCCGAACAGCGTGATGGTGTGGCCCGGCGTGGCGGCTAGCCGAATTGGAGATCGAGCAGTGCGTTGAGGAAGTTGGCGGCGCCGAAGTCGATGCCGGCGGTGACCGCTATCTGGCCGAGTGTGTTGAACCAGCCGGTGAACCACGCCCAGGCTGCTGCGGAGCGCTTGGGGGCCATGCGGTGCGCCCAGAAGTACAGGCCGGCGCTGGTCGGGTACGAGGAGCAGACCTCGGTCATCGACAGGCCGACGAACAGCGTCATCAGGCCGACGAACAGCCAGCCCCACATGATCACCGCCGGGCCGCCGGTGTTCATGCCGTACCCGTAGAGGGTCATGCAGCCGGACAGGATGGAGATGATCGTGAAGCTGACGCCGAAGTTGGCCCGACCGGACATCGAGCGGGAGAGCGTCTGCTGATAGCCGAGTTGTTTCAGGCGCTCCTCGTCGGAGATGCGGGAGACGTCAAGAGGCATGGAGATTCCGCCCTTCGTGGATCGCGCGTGAGGTCGAGTGCTCAGGGGTGCCGACGCCGCCGCGGGCTGTAGGCCCAGGCGCGGTGCCGCAGAAACAGTTGGTCGGCCTGGCCGCAGTAGGCCCATGGAACCTGGGTGGCGTAAGGGCCGATCGCGTCGAAGACCTCGGCCGCCTCGGTGTGGCGGTTGGCGAATGACAGGGCGTGCGCGAGGTAGTTGGCGTCATCGGCGAAGCAGGCGTGCTGGCGCGGCGCGCGGTATCGCCACCAACGGTCCAGCACGCGATCGATCTGCGGGCAGTCGATCCAGGGGTGGATCGTCAGCCCGTACGCCGTCTGGTCCTGCTCTTGACGCGATCGGTGCGCTTCGGCAACCACAACCAAGGGCAGGACCGCGATCGGCAGCCCCTTCGGGGCTATGGACGCCTGCTCCTCGGCCCACCACATCGCCTCCCCCGCCCGGCCGTGGTGCCGAAGGAAGAGGTAGGTGGCCACCTCGTGGTGCGCCTCGCGGTTCCAGGGGTCGCGCTGCTTGATCTCCGCCCAAATCCGGTGCAGCGTCGCCCGGTCCGGCGCGTGGGTCCGCAGCAGTGCGAGCATCACCATCAGGGGCGCCACATCGTGCGGCCACACCTTCAATGTCAGGCGGCAGGTGGCCCACGCCTCTTCCATCAATGACCGGCCGGCGCGATGCCCAGCGATCATCGCTCGGAGGGCCTGCACATTTGCCAGGAGGGCCAGCGCGTGTGGCGAGTGAGGCTCCGCCTTCGCCCACGTGTCGGCGAACCTCAGCCGAGCTCCTGCTTCCTCGAGTACTTGGAGGCGGAAGACTCGACGGTCCCAGTCGGCACCAGTAGAGGCCAGCAACTCCTGCGGACCCTCCCAGCGCCCCATGGAGGCGTCTTCCAGGGCCCGCCGCAACGCCTCATCATTCCTCGTTGGGTGCATGTCAAGGGCGGCTCAGCCGCCGGTCGTAGTCATCGTGTTCACCCCGGTGGCCTCCTGCCTGGCAAGCAGGCAGGAGGGGCCTGGTTGTCAGACGGTCCGAATCTCGGTACCGAGCGCCACCGAAATGGCACGTTGGTGGACGAGGCCCGTGCGAACGAGCCGGGCCTCCGGCATAAAGCAATCGACGATGGTCATGTGGTTCGCCGCCGGGCACACTCCACCGTCGACGATGACGCTGACCTCCAGGCCGGAAGCGGCGATGAAGGCATGGACCTGCTCAATAGTGACGGCCGGGCCGGGGTCGTTCGGGCCTGCGTCTCCGGAGATGTTCGCTGTGGTGGCCGCGAGGGGCACTTTCACCCGCGCGGCGAGGTGCCCGAGGATGCCGGGATCGACCGTGACCAGGGCCGGTGATCCGACTGCCGCGTGCCGGGCCGCGTCGTCCGGGCTCTTCCACGGCAGCAGCAGCGCGAGATCGCCAGGCCAGAAAGCCGCCGCGAGTCGACTTGCCGCCGGACTGAAGGTGAAGACGCCCTCGCAGGAAGCAGCAGAAGGGGCGACGTAAGCGAGGGGCTTGCCACTCGGGCGGCGCTTGCCCGTGATGATGCTGTCGCACGCCCGGGCGTTGCTGGCATCCGCGCAGACCATGTACCAGCGCTGGGTCGGGACGACGACGAGTTCTCCACCCTCGATCGCCTGAGCGGCGGCGTCGAGGTCTTGGGTTCCGATAATGCGCATGAGCTACTCCTTGTCGGCTGCGATCTGAGGGACGAAGGTCAGCGGCGGGTAGTCGAGCCACGGGTCGCGCAGTGCTTCGAGGCGGCGGCCCTTGTGGTCCGGGTGGGAGACGCGGAAGTAGGCCATCACCCTGGGGAACGGGGTGAGGTTCCATCCCACCGAGTGCGGGACAAGGTGATGCATGAGCAGGACGTCGCCAGGCGCACCGAGCAACGGCACACCCTGCTCGTGATCGACCTCCGGCGGCACCTGCTCCGTCATACCGAGCGACCACTCGCTGCGGAACCAGTCCGCCATGGTGCGGTGGCCGCCCGGTTGGTAGCGCAGCGCGCCGTCTTGTGCGCTGGTGACGTCCGAGAGGACGACGCCGACGAGGAGCGAGAAGGTCCGTAGTTCTCGCGGATCGAGATGCGGGCAGGAGACCCCGTCCACGTGCATCGGCTTCTCCGGCTGCACGCCAGGGAACTCCGATTCCGGCACCCGGATTTGGATCTGGGCGGTCGTGATGGGAGCGGTGTCGCCGAGGAGGTCGCCAGCTAGGTCGGCGGCATCCGTACCTCCATACAGGGCGAGGATGTCGGGGTGACTGCCCAACTCGGGCGCGAACGTTCGCTGGCTGTACGCGGGGACGTCATCAGCCTTCAGGCGGTCGCGGTACCAGGTCTCGACCAATGATGCGGCGCGCCGGACCAGTTCGGGGCCGATCAGCCCGCGGCGTATGACCGCGCCGTCCCGTTTGAACGTGTGCTTCTCCTCAGCTGTGAGGGGCATGGCGTCTCCGTGAGGTCTCCGGCGTCCCTGGGAACGAGGCCGTGGCGATGCGGTCCAAGGCGTGTGTGCTTGCGTCGAGTGCCGCTGCGAGGAGCTTCTGGCCGAGTTCTGTGGTTGCTTTGCGCGGGTCTCCGCCGATGACGCCGTGAGTGGAAAGGGTGGGGTTGTCGGAGGTCCATGGCCAGGTGATGCCGCGGTCGAGTACAAGGCGGCTGATCGCTTGGCGCTGGCCGGGGTCGGGGAGGGCCTCGCTCGGCAGGAGGTCCAGTCGGACCGAGTCAGGGTCCAGGGCGAGCATGAGGGCGGTCTCAAGGATCCCGGCATGCACCTCGGGGAGTTCGCTGTCGGTCGGGACGCGACCGGCAGCGAGGGTGGCGGGGTGGAGGACCCAGGCGGTGATGCCGTGGTTGTGGCGGAGCTGCTGGATGAGCACCTCCAGCACGCCACGGTTGCCGCCGTGGCCATTGACGAGGAGCACGCACCGAGCCGACGTGGTGCGGACGTACTCCTCCACGAGTGCGCCGACCAGCGCGGCGTACAGGTGAACGTCCAGGGTGACGGTCCCCGGTGTACGCGCGTGTTCGGGCGAGAGTCCGTAGGGGACGGCCGGCCCGACCCAGAGGTCGTGCCGGTCCGCCACCTGTGCGGCCAGACAGTGGGCGAATCGCTCAGCGATGACGGTGTCGGTATCCAACGGCAGGTGCGGGCCGTGCTGTTCGACGGAACCGAGCGGCAGACAGAGGACAGACTGTTCACTCAGCTCGACTGCCGCGCGCGGTGCGGTGAGCGCGGCGAACGCCCGTCTGGGGTGGTCGAGCGTCACCTCCTGCTCCGCCGCCCGAAGCGGATCAGGAACTCGTTCTCCTCCGGGAAGGTGTCGTCCTCGCTGAAATCGGCGAGCCTCTCCATGACCGCGGTCTCGAATGCCTGCAGCCGGTCGCCGAAGAGGTGGGGGGCGGCGAAGGAGGTGGAGTACAGATAGCCGAGGATGCTCTCCCTGGTCCAAGTGCGATGGACAGGGATCCGGGCCTCCTCGACCTGGTCGAAGAGTGATTCCTCCATGATCTCGCTGTACGGACGGTTGTGGTGCTGGAAGGTACCGGAGCCGGCACGGCGCTCCTCGCCGAGGAAGGTCTTGATGACGTCCCGGACGGCTTCCTTCCAAGGGTTCGTAGTGGTCCAGAAGCTGCTGTCGCCGAAGATGGCGACGACGCCGTCGGGGGCGACCTGGTCGTCCAGTCGAGCCAGTACGGCGGCCTGGTCGAGCCAGTGGAACGCGCGACAGATCGTGACCAAGTCGGCTTTCCAACCGATGGGCGGCACGAAGTCCTCGGCGGTGCTCTCGACGAGCGAGAGGCGTGAGCCTTCGGGGATCTTCGGGCGCAGCGCCGACTCCGCCGCGGTGAGCATGTCGACATCGTTGTCGATGGCGATGATGTCGTCGAACCGGTCCAGCAGCGCCTCGGCGACCAGCCCGGTGCCGGTGCCGACGTCCAGCAGGCGGCGCGGGCCTTCGGTGCGCGTCGGGACAGCCTGGTCCAGGACCACGGCGACGTCTTCGGGGATGCCGGGGCGGAACTGGCGGTAGTAGCTGGCGGTTCCGGTGAACAGGCTCATGTGGCGCTCCGTGCTGCGAGGTGCTGGATGTGGGTGGCGGCTGCCGCAAGGTCATTGGCGACGAGCACACCGTGGTCAACGAGCAGGGACTCGTCGGGGACCTGTCTTCCGCGCGAGATCCACACAGCGCTCGCCCCTGCTTCGATGGCGCCCACGATGTCGCACGCCCAGTCGTCTCCGATGTGGATCAGGCCACCGGGGTCTGTAGCGAAGTGGTCGGTGACGGCTTGGAAAGCGCGAGGGTCGGGCTTCGTGTGGCCGATGCGACAGGACGGGAAGAAGTCGCTCACCCACGGGGAGAGAAGTGTGCGCAGTCCGTCGGTGTCAGCGTCGACGCAGGTCACGTTGGAGAGGGTGGCCACGGTCGCTACGGCGCTGATCCGGCGCAGGGCCTCGGTGACACCGGGGTAGAGGCTGAACGGGGCCGGCGGCGCATCTCGCGGGAACGTCTCCGTCGGCACCTGGACGGCTTCGCAGACCTCGCTCACCAGAGCGTCGGTCAGGGCCGGTCGGGTGTGAAGACTGGACCGCAGGATCGCCCGGGTGCGCGCGGGAGGCAGCGGAGAGGCTTCGACCAGCCGCATCGTCAAGCCGGGGCCGTCGACCATACCCAGGGTCCCTCCGACGTCCACGGAGACCAGGAGTCCGGGTCGTGACGTCACTGGTTCCTCCCCGAAGTGGCAGGCAGCGTGGAGACGACGGCTCCGATGCGGGCCTTCCGGATGTCCCTGGTGGTGGCCTCGGAGAGGAACGTCAGGACGTACCGCAGCTCCGCTTCGTCAAGGCCGTTGAGGGATCGTCCCTCCCGGCCGGCGGCGGCGTTGAGGTCCGGTGGGACGCTGCGCGGGCGCAATCCGTGCGGCAGGTGGAGTCGGCCGTGCCAGTGCTCGCCGTCGCCCGGTGCAGGGAAGCTGTCCGTGGGGCGCAGGACAGTGACGTCGTCCAGGGTCAGGATGCGGACGCGGACGGACGTGTCCGCGATGTCGAGGCTCCCGGTGAGAAAGGTGTCGTGACCGTCGAGGCGTTGCGACAGGCGGAGCATGGGCCCTTCCGGGCTGTGGGTGACCGTGCCCTCGACGGGGACGTTCAGCAGAGCGTTGGGCATGCTGTGCTCCTTGGCGTGGTGCCGAGACCAGTGGTGTCCGGCAAGCGGATATGGCCGTTTTCGGGGCGGATCGGCATCTCATAGAGGCGTTGTCGTCCGGGCTCCCACCTGAGCCGGTACTCGACGGCCCGGGCGACGGTGGGAAAGGCAGCGGCGAGGTGGAGGCCCGGCAGGAGTGAGCGACCGTGCGGGTAGACGGGGATGCCCTGGGCCTGGGCGATCGGGATGATCTGGGCCGCCCGGGTCAGACCGCCGCACCCGACGACATCGAGGGTCAGGGCACTGGGACGGATGTACTGGATCAGTCCGGTGGGGTCCTCGTCGCAGTGCGCACGTTCACCGACTGCCAGCGGCACCGAGGTCGCCGCAAGGAATTCGTAGGCGTCTGCGGCGTGATGCGGGAGCGGGTCCTCCAGCCACCGTAGACAAGAGGGATCGACGGCCTGCGCGAAGGCCAGTGCCACGGACGGCGTCCAGGTGCCGACCGCGTCGACGGCGAGGGGAGCCCCGAGAGCCTGGGAGTAGCGCTCGACTGCCTGGGCCATGCGCAGTGCGGCTTGCTCGGAGGGGGCTGCCGGGTCGCGGCGTAGTCCCCACTTGGTGAAGCTCCAGCCGTCGGCCGCGACCCTGCTCAGCGCGTCCGGGCTGTCGATGCGGCTGAGGTCCAAGGTCAGCCACGAGGCATACGCGGGAACGAACTTCCGAGGAGCCACGGTGGTGAGGAGTTCGGCAACAGTGCGCTCCGCGAGCTGACCGTGAAGGTCCCAGACGGCGCAGTCGACGGTCCGACCGCCCAAGAAGCCACCTCGGACGGACACCTGCGAGCCGCCGCACGCAGCTGCTCCAGCAGACTGACGTGGTCGGTGACCGCCGTGTCCTTCACCTCAGGCGCCAGAACGTCGCTCACGTAGCGCCCGACGCCCTCCCCGACCGGCCCGTACCATCCGACCGCCGTGGTGGATCGAACCCCGACGAAAAAAGTGTCATCTCCGGGTGCCACGGGCCGCCTCGCCTGAACCACGTGCAGGCCCTCGATGGTCCAAGAGCTCATCGGACCACCTCACGGCAGGCCAGGAGACGGCCTGCGGCCCGCTCGACGCCCGCCACGTCCATCCCCATCGTGCGGGCAAGGTCGCGTTGTGGCATGGGACCGCCCGGCTCCTGCCAGCCAATGACGTCGGTGGGACGGCGGAGGCGCCCGGCCAGCAGGCCCCAGACAGCGGCGGGGTGGCCAAGAGTGAGGACAAGAACAGCGGCGTTGGTCCCCAGATAGTCCTCGACCTCGCGATCGCCTAGCCCCCGTGGCCACACATGCGGGGGCCCGAGCACCGTCAGGTCATGCAGATTGACGACCCGGACCCGGCACCCGTGGCGCTCTCGGACCCGCTCGGTGGCCTGCGTGGCTACGGCAGCGGGGATGTCCCCGGCCGCCACGATCACCAGGTCGGGCTCGTCTTCGTCGCTGAGGTGCGGCCACACCGCGAGACCACGGCTCTGCTCCTCGGCGAGCGTTTCCATCGGGTGGGCGGTGCGGCTGTGCTTACCGGCGATGACCAAGTTGACGCGGTCCACCGAGTCGAGCGCCTCGTCGAGGGCCACTGCGGTTCGTGCCGGGTCGGCAGGCGTCAGCACGCGCACGCCGGGGGCCGCCAAGCCGAGCAGGGCAGTGGCGAGGGACGGGTCACCGTGTGTGTAGACGTTGTTCCAGCCATAGGAAGTCAGCAGCAGATTGAGGCTGGGCAGGCCCCGTGCGCCGTCGAGGCGCCGTTGCTTGATGTGTCCCACCAAGCCGCTGGCGAGCAAAGGGGCGAAGCTCTCGTACGACACGAGCAGCCCACGACGACCGCTGGCGGTCCAGCCGGCGAGCCGTTCCAGAAGTACCTCCTCCGCCAACAGCTCGTGAACCCACCGCTCACCGGCGAGCTCGCCGAGGCGGTTGGAATCCAGTTCGTCTGGGCTGACCAGCAGGACGTCGCCTCGCGCGGCGTGCTCTCGTACGACCTGGCTGACCGCGCTCGTGAAAGAGACACCGCGGTCCTCGTTTGGGCCAGCGGAGACGCCCTGCCGCGTGGAAGGCGCCGGAGGAAGGGAGCACCAGCGGACCTGCATGACGGCTTCCGCGAGGGGACCTTGCCCGCGTCCCTCCTCGTCAAAGAGCTGGGAGGGCTGGTAAGAAGCGAGCCAGTCAGCGAGGAGCGACAGGTGCTCGGGATCAGTACGCGGGTCGGTGAGCGGTGTCTTGTGCAGAGCCTGCGTGCCGAGGAGAGTCTGGTCTCCGAGGGCGGAGGGGCCAGTCCACCCCTTGAGGCACCGCAGGACGACCGCTGTGGGCCTGTCTTCGAGGACGGATTCCATCGCGTCCCAGAGCGCGGCATGGAAGTCGGCGTGCTCGTCAAGTGATCCAGTACTGACCCGAACAACCTTGGTTCCCCACCCCAGACCGGCGAAGTACACATGGAGTTCGCTGTCGTCCAACCCTCCGAGCAGGGAGGGCCCACCCATGCGGACCGGCTCCGAGCAGCGGCACCAGGTCCACGTCCCGTTCGAGGGTCCCAGCGGCAAGGGCGATGTGGGACAGTGCCCAGGCGGTGCCGGGAACGGTTCCCCAGTGCCCCGAAGGGTGTTCCTTCACGTGAGCTGCGGCCAGCGGCTGCTGGAGCATGATGTTGTCCCGCAGATGGAGTTGGCACACCGTGGCGTAGCAGATGGCCCTCCACAGGGCGTCGGCCAGAGACGCGTCGTCCACCATCACGCGCCGACCAGGGTCTCGCCGGCGAAGGTGAAGTACCACAGCGGGCGGTAGCACTCCCACGCCGCCGGACGCAGCCCCGTCGGTTTCAAGATCTGCTCTATCTCCGTGCGGGCGTGCAAGTAGTACTCCAGCTCCTGCGCCCCGGAGGCGCGGAGGCCGGCCATGATGCGGTTGTGGGCCTGGTAGACCTGGAAGTTGGGAAACTCGGTCACGTAGGGGGCGAGGGCTTCGACACCGTTGCGCAGGGCGTCGAAGTCGTCCAGTCCCACGATGTACGTGAACGAACTGCCGTGGCCTGCGGCCACCGCTCGCCGCAGTACCTCGGGCATCCAGGTGGACGTCAGAACCGCCTTGCTGGCCTTCAGCAGGAGATCACGACGGGTGAAGCACTCCGCGGTGAGCCGGAGCACGAAGGGCCCGACGTCGGCAAGCTCCTCGAACGCCTGCTGAGAGCGCAGCACCGAAGTGAGGAAGCCGAGGCGGGCTTCCACGCCGTACTCGACAAGCACCGAGCGCAAAGCACGCAGGTGGTCGACGGCGGCGGGTTCCCGCTCAAAGCACCCCGTTGAGACGGTGACCTCACGGACTTCCGTAAGGTCCCGCTTCGGGTGCTGCTCTCCCAGTACGGCCAGGAGTTCCCGGAGGTCCCGTTCCTCCGACAGTCGCGGGTCTGCTGCCGCCTCCAGTGTGTTGGGGCAGAAGGCACACCCGACACAGCGGCTGCGCGCGTTCGGGTTGAGCGTCAGGGCCGTGCCGTTGTCGCGGAAGTAGCCACCGACTGCCTCGTCGGCATCGACGCGCTCCACGGTGCCGACCGGGGCTTCCCCCAGCAGCAACTGCCCGTCCTCCACCAACCGGAACGGCGATTCCGTGGCGTTCAGCGGGACGATGAGCTGCCAGGGCACCGACCGCGCGCTGTCCAGCCGAACCTGAAGACGCGCCCGGTGGCGCGGGGTTTCCCCGTTGATTCCATGGAGATTGACGGCGATGCGCAGGGCGTCTTCGACCGGCACTCGGTACTGCTGCGCGAGTCGTTCCACTTCCGCGAGCGAGGACGTCGCGCCCACCTGTCCACCGAGTAGTGCTGTCACGCGCGTGCTCCATCCATGAGGTCGGAGTGGGATGGCGCGTCGACGGAGCGCGGGGGCAACTCCGCCGACGGCACGCAAGAGACTGCCGTTGTGCGCCAGGACGACGAACCACGCGCAGGGATTTTTGGCGGACGTCCCGGGACGTTTTCAGCGGACGGCGTGTTCCAGCGACCGTAGGTGGTGCATCAGGGCGGCGACGTCGGTGAGGTCGGCGAGCACCATGTCGGCTCCTGCTTGACGCAGTTCATCCTCGCTGTGTACGCCGGAGGCCACCGCGACGATGTGCGCGCCGGAGTGCAGAGCAGCTTCGACGTCACGCGGGGTGTCCCCAATGAGGACGGTGGGTGCGTCCAACGGAATGCCATGAGCCGTATGGACCCGCTTCCGAGCGACGTCGACCAGGTCGGTCCGATCCGCCGCGTCCGCTCCGTAGGCCCCGGATTCCATGTCGAGCAGCCCATCCAGTCCGAAGGCCCTGAGTTTGACCCGGGCGTTTGCCTGGATGTTGCCGGTCAGGACTGAGGAGATCATGCCGGGCTCCGCAGCCACGGCTGTGAGGGCCTCTCGGGCACCTGGCAGATCACGGCCGCGACGGGTAAGGTCCGCTTCCCGCGCGGCTCCGGCGGCCTCCAATGCTGGAAGGATCCGCTCCCATACCGGGGGCTCCAGCCCGTGATCCCGGAACATCCCACCAAGGATCAGCCGGTCGGTCCGGCCTTCGGTGCGAGCCGGGTGGGCCGCGGCACGGCCCGCCGCGCGCTCGAAGGCGGCAGCATAGATCTCCTTGCTGACGCCGGAGTTCTCGATGAGGGTGTGGTCGATATCCCACAGCACGATCAGCGGCACGGGGCCAGGGTAGGCACACGCACACTTCCAGCCACAACCACGTGCCTCCCGCCCAACACACTTGCGGTTCGCCACCGCACTCAGGTTGGCTTTGCGGAGTGAATGAGCGACTGCGTTCCGCGCTCGTCCAACGGGGCCTGACAGTTGAGGAAATGGCCAGCGCCTGCTCCGTGGACCCCAAGACCGCCAGCCGGTGGGTCAGTGGCCGAGTGCCCCACCGGCGGCACCGCTGGACGGTGGCCAACCTGCTGAGCGTCGACGAGGCATACCTCTGGCCGGAGAACGAGAAGGGGGCCCAGCGGCTGGGCTCAGACCGCACGGAACTCGTCGACACTCACCCCAACCGAGCCAGCGTCCCTCGCGACCTGTGGCTGTCCCTCCTCCTCGGAGCGATGAAGCAGATCGACGTGCTCGTCTTCTCGGGTACCTTCTTCGCACAGACAAACCCGCACATCGCACGGATGCTCCAGGAGCGAGCGCAGGCAGGCGTTCGCGTTCGGCTGTGCTTCGGCGATCCGACCGGGGAAGCGGTCGGCATCCGAGGCCGTGAGGAGGGCATCGGAGACACGCTCGCGGCCAAGATCAGGGCATCCCTCACGTACTACCGTGACCTCGTGGGCTACCCGGGCTGTGAGGTGTGCCTTCACGACACCACGCTGTACAACTCGATCTTCCGATACGACGACCACCTCATGGTCAACCCCCACATCTGGGGCCAGCCGGCCAGCGCCAACCCGATTCTCCAGCTCCGCCAGACAGATGGCGGGGAGTGGTTCCAGCGGTACGGCGACAGCTTCGAGGCCGTGTGGACGACCGCGCGCCTTTGGACGCCCGACCATTAGGAGTAGCAACCACCGTGGGCAGGACCGAGTACTACCACGACCCCATGGCCCCCAAGGCCAACACCCTCATCCCCGCCAGCAACATGCTCGTGGTCGACGGCCAAGGCGCCATCCCCCTCCAGCGACGCCGCGACACCGGCCAGTGGGCTCTGCCCGGCGGCGCCCAGGACATCGGTGAGAGCCCGGCCCAGTGTGCTGTCCGCGAGTGCCAGGAAGAGACCGGAATCGTCGCGGAGGTCACCGGCTTCCTGGGCGTCTACTCGAACCCCGCGCACATCGTCGCGTACACCGACGGCGAGATCCGGCAGCAGTTCGAGGTCGTGTACATCGGCCGCCCAGTCAGCGGCGAGCCCACGATCAACAATGAAGCCGACGGCGTGCGGTGGGTTCACCCGGACGACCTGCACACCCTCGACATCCACCCGAGCATGCACGAGCAGATCGGCCACTACCTGGCTGGCACGTACCCCTACCTCGGGTGACCGCTCACCTTCACAGCACCACGCCGGCCTCGGCCGCAGCCGCCCGCACCCGATCCACACTCGCGTGGATGTGCGGCGTGGCCCGGCGAATGAAACGCCCCACCACGCTGTCCTCGCCGTAGCGACCCAAGATCTCGCTCAACCGCTCTTCCGACGTCGTCCGCCGACCGTCCGGCGTCGTGGTCATATCGCAGTAGATGAGCGCGTCCACGAGCAGCTCATCATCCAGGAGCGGGAATTCGTCCGCCAGCTCGTCCCGAAGACCGCGCTCCTCGGCCTCCAACAGCGCGTACGTGTGGTTCGCCACCAGCCGGACGACCCGCTCGTCCGCCACGTGCGTATCCCGGAGGTACCGGGCTCCGTCCAAGGGATGGAATCCGGTGTTGACGAGCGGAGGCGCATAGCCGATGTCGTGCAACACCGCGGCGGACTCCAGAACCTCGGTATTGGTGCCGACCAGGGGTGCGAGCATCCGGGCACAAGCGGCCACGCCCTGCGTGTGCGCCATCTGCGCGGAAGGCTGTCGCGCAGGAGCTCGCCCGCCAGTTCATACGCCCAGTCGCTATTGGTCATTGCCACTTGTTCGACTACTCAGCCTGCACCGTTGCGATATGCCGCCGCATCGTCTCTGCGAGAGCCTCCGCGTCCCCGCTGGAGGGCAGCTGCCACGGGGTTTCGTCTCCGTTCTCCATGACGAAACTGCTCAGGAACCGCACGCATTTCCGTGAGGGTAGATAGGTGTCGCGGAGCCACTGGGCGAATACGGCTGCTTCGTTGGCGGTGACGTCGATGAGGCTGATGCTGGCGTAGTCGGGAGATGGCATGGCTGCGGTGCCGCTCACCCAGACATCAGGGGTGATCTCGACGTCGAAGTCCAGTACGCTGTCGCCCCGCAGAGCGGAGGTCTGTGTCTCTGCGATGGCTCCGGGAAACGCCCGCGCCAATGCTTCCTCAAACGTATCAAGGCTGCTCCGCCATGCCGACTCATTGTCTTCTGGTGGAGCGAAGACAAAGTTGGACCGGATGTTGTGCTTTTCTGACACTTGTTTCCTCTACTTCAAGGCACGTAGCGTGCGGAACCTTTGACATCGTTCATTGCCATCATGGACTGCCAGTAAGCGACATTATCCTTTCCGTTCGTCGCGATCTCAAGGCCCCGAATTTCTGAGTTCGCCGGGTTGGCCATGGCGCTCTTGTATCGGCGCAGTTCGGCTTCATCGCCGCGATACATGCCGTCAATGAGGGGGTCGAATTTCGGCCTGCCTTGGTTGTCGACCTTGACGGGCTTGGCGAGTGTGTCATTGACGCGTTCGAGAGATCGGAAACTTCGCTTCTTGCAGTCGGGGTCCTGTACGTGTTTAGCCTCGACCAGATAGCCATCGGACGGGCGTATCCCGTCAACCATGAGCCCCTTGGGTCGACCAGGCAGAGGGACCTCGCGTTCGGGATAGCCAGACACGCGCAGTTGATAGGCATTGTCCGGATTACTGGGTCCTCCGCCTCCCGCGAACCCGCCAGTGTTCAGTGTGTTGAGCCAGGTGCGGAACTGCTGCTGTTCTCCGGGACTGAGGGTGCGGGTGCTCCCGGGCTCCGGTGGAACCGGATCTCGACTGGGGATGCCCGGATCGACGCCAGCCATCGGCACGATCGCTGGAGCCTGTCCGTGGTAGGACGCCAGGACGAGGGGCACGGGCACCGGCCGGGGTACCGGAAGTAGGGGCAGCCCGGGCAGGCCCGGCGGGGAGTCGGATCCGCCGGGCAGTTTGACACGGCTTTCCGATGCATCGATTGCGTGGGCGACGTCTCCGAGGCCATGGATGTAGGAGTCTTCGAGGACAGCGTTGAGGAGGCCACCGTCATTGCCGTTTCCGCCGAACATGGGCTGATCCCAGGGCATTTCGACGTGGAACGGGTCCATGTCATCGAGAGCGATCTTCTCCTTCGCGGCCTCCACGTGGCTGGCGTAGCGGTCACAAGCCTTGGCGAGCTGAGTGCATGCAGCCGCCAAATTGGCGACCAAAGTCTCGTCCTGTTGAGCTCGCTCCGGAGGAGCGGAGAAGCCGACGAACCCTCGGAAGTAGCGTCGGAAGGAGTCAGCCGCTTCGCCAGAATGAGCATGGTCTGCGGTGTGCGCGTAGGCTTGGGCATCTTCGAGGAACCGCAGCATCAGCTTCCCCGCCTGACGCCAGGACCCGGCCACATCTCGCAGTTTTTCAGGAGAGCCGCGGAAGCGGTCGCTCCCGCCGCCAGGGGCGTACTGGTCATACCAGGCCGTGTCGCCCACGACCTCAGGGAGTTCCTGTCCGAGCCCGAGGAAGTTCTCGGTGCAGTCTTCGCCGGGATCGCCCATCCCGGTAGTCAGGTCCACTTGCTTTCCGAGAAGCTGTGAAGCGATATGACTCTCGTTGGCCATGAATTCGCGCGCGTTGCGCATCAGCCCCTTGCCGGTCTCACCCATTACGTAGGCGCTGAATCCCATGTTGTCGAGGGTGGTGGACGCCGCCGACTTGTAGACCTTGGCGAAGGAGCGGCCTGCCTCGTCATCCCCGGCCATGCCGTGCTGCCGGTCCAGTTCGTGGTAGAGCGCTATCGTGGTGTCCCGGGCTCCCGGCATCACGATCGTGACCATCCCCATGGACGCCTTGATCATCCCGTCAGCTATCACCTTGAGGCCAGGCGGCATCCCCACACGTACCAGCTCCTCGCAACCGCGCCCGCATCAGCCCGAAGCATCAGTTCTACCCCATCAAGATCGCGCGATGCGCGTCGCGACGAGCTTCACGCGATATTGCTGTCCGCTGAGCCACGCAAGCTAGACGTTCTGTCGGTGGTTCTGCGGGCCTCATAGGTGGAGTAGGCGTTGGCCTTGTGCCCTCGTGTTCCCACTTGAGAGTGGAATGGCGCACAAGACCCACGCCATCCCGCAACCGTCCTCGCTGGCGTTCTGCTTCCCGTTTTCGGTCGTGAGACCTTCGATTCCTGCCAGTCGAGCGCACGGGCAAGCGCCCCGCCACTCGCGAATCCCGCGTCCTTGCGAAAACCGCGAAGCCGGGCGCCCAGCGCCTGACGTGCTTCTTGTGCTTGATTGCTCACTGGTGGGTCAGGGCTTGTACTCGGTGTGTGGGGTGGCGGCGGTCCAGAGAAGGTCCCGCACACGGACGCACTCGGCCACGGTGTCGGGGTCTTCGATGATTTCCGACCCCAGCACTCGACCCTCCGGGTCGAAGTGGCCGATGGCGAGCAGGCGATCGTCGTACAGCCACCAGTCGTTGCCACTGACCGGGAAGGTGATGTCCTCCGGCAGATGGTGCCGCGGAAGCCATCGGATGTCCTCGCCTGCTTCCAGGTTGAGGTGGGTCAGGGAGTGCTCCCAGCCGACGTACTGGGAGTGAGGCTCGATGACGACGCGCACGCGCGGGACGGACTTCCCATCGCCCGTGACCCGCTTCATGAGCGTCATCCAAGGGTCGAGCCACGCGTAGTCGTCGGGCTCACCCCTCTGCCACCGCGCATAGGGCGTGTCTTCGACGGGAGACCCGTAGTCGTCCCTCAGCTCCAGGTGGAAGGCATCGCGCTCGAAGCTGTTGAACAGCTCGTCACGCTGGGCTGGGGTGATCAGGTCCACTGTTCTCCTCCAGTAAGGCCGTGATCGAGGACTTGGGGACCTCGATGCAGGTCTCATAATCGGGCATCCGCATCTGGCTCAGGGCCTCAGGATCGTTCATTTCCAGGCCCTGCACGATGCATGTGCCGTGCTCGGTGACGAGCATGATCGGGGCGCTGAAGCTCTTGATCTCGCCGGTCGCGTGTCCGTCTTTCGTCAGGTGTGCGAACAGCTCTGGCGGCACCTCGATCACAGTCCGTCGCCTCTGCCCGCGAGTTCCGCGACCGCCTTCAGTCGCTGCCCGTCGCAGTCTGACAGGCGCCGCCCTGGACACCGGGGTCGAGCCCGCCCCGCCGGAGAGCCCGCTCAAGCTGCCAGGATGAACGGCATGACGACGATCCACGGTGAGGTGGCACCCGGATTCGAATCGGTGCGTGAGGCGTTCAAGGCGAACTTCGCCCGGCACAGGGACATCGGCGCGGCAGTGTGCGTGTACCAGCACGGCCAACCTGTGGTGGACCTCTGGGCTGGCGTGGCCGACCCCGAAACCGGTCGTCCGTGGACACGGGAGACGTTGCAGCTGGTCTACTCGGCGACCAAGGGAGCCACCGCGACCGCGACGCACATGCTGGCCGAACGCGGCGAGCTGGACCTGGACGCGCCGGTGGCGAAGTACTGGCCGGAGTTCGCCGCGAACGGCAAGGCGGACATCCCGGTGCGCTGGCTCCTCTCCCACCAGGCCGGCTTGGTCGCGCTGGATCAACCGGTACCGCTGAAGGAGGCATTGGCCTGGCATCCGATGGCGGCGGCACTGGCCGCCCAGCGCCCCCTGTGGACTCCCGGAACGGCGCACGGGTACCACGGGCGGACCTGGGGCTGGCTGGTCGGCGAGGTGATCCGCCGAGTATCCAGCCGCTCGCCCGGCCGCTTCTTCGCCGACGAGATCGCCGCCCCACTCGGCCTGGACTTCTTCATCGGCTTGCCCTCGGATGAACGCGACTGGGTCAGCCGCATGGTCTACCAGCGGCCGGACGTCGACCTCACCACCGTGCCCGCCGAGTCCCTTCCCGCGGAACTCCGCGAACGGGTCGCGGCCTGGCGCGACCCGAACTCATTCAGCAACAGGGCATACGCGGTCACCGACCCAGCCGAGATCGACTTCACCTCACCGGAGGTACAGGCCGCGGAGCTTCCGGCCTCCAACGGCATCGGCACCGCTCGCGCACTGGCGCGCATGTACGCCGCGCTGATCGGCGAGGTGGACGGCGTGCGCCTGCTCACCGCGGACACCCTGGCGTCGGCGGCCAAGGAGCAGGCCAGCGGGAAGGACCAGGTAATGCTGATCCCGAGCCGGTTCAGCTCTGGATTCATGCTGCCCACCCAGGCCAACCCCATGACGGCGTCGACCGCCTTCGGCCATACCGGTAGAGGCGGCTCCCTCGGCTTCGCCGACCCGGAACGTGGCCTCGCCTTCGGTTACGTCATGAACAACATCATCGGAGGTTCCGACGATGTGCGTGCGGCTTCGCTGGTCGACGCGGTCCGAGGGGCACTGGTGTAAACACCTGGTCTCGCGGTGGCCCTGGTCTGTTACCGCAGCCGCCTCCACAAGGTCCGGAACGGCTCGCTGGCAACGTCGACGTACGACGTTGCGGTGCATGGCGGCTACGCCGCCGACCACCGGAACCCAGTCGAAGTAGTGGCCGGAGGAATGGAGGCGATGCCGACGACCTCGACCTGCACACCCCACGCTTCAAGCACCCTGGCCGTCTGTACCAGGGTGACCTGTGAGAATGGGAACAGGGTGTCGGCATTGAGGTCGGTGCCGTCCTTCAGCAGGATCGCGAAGACGACTTTGGAAGGCCGGAAGTCCTTCGGTAGGCCGCACCCCTTCCGGGCCGCGGCCACCTTCTCAGCGAACCGTTCCCTTCCCTCTGGGGAGTTCCGCAGCGTCTGTACGGCTACGAGCGCCTGGCTGAAGAGATGGCTCAGCGCGTCGGAGCCCTTGGCACGCTTCACCATGACCAGCACGTTGTCCGGGCTCAGCAGATCGCAGATCTCCACACCGTTCCCGCGATGCAACGCGGTCTGAACGTTGTCGCGGTCGAAGCACACGTACCCGGGCCGCTGGTCCGGCACGGACGCGTTGTAAGTGCGCTCCTTCTCCCCCAGGACCCACGGGGGCAGGTCGACGGACGGGGTGTCGGCAATCAACCGCTCGGCGTGCGAGCGAATCGCCTTCAGATACTCCTGATCGATCTCGTACCAGTGCTCGTCCATCAGGAAGAACCGGCGAGAGTCGAGGAATACTTCCGCCTCGATCCACCGGAACGTGCTGGACTTCCAGATCTCGTCGGCCCGGTCGGCGCGGCTGTGCCGGTAGAGCGTGACGGTTCCTTCCCGGAGCGCGGCCACGCGACTGCCCGCACGCTGGATGCGCGCCCGGCAGAGGACGTACTCGAGGTCGAAGTCGTCGGTCGACCGACCGGCCGCGCCGCTGTTGATCCTGGCCCTGAACGCCTGGGCGGCCATGTAGTCGTCCCAATGGTCCATGGGAACGGCGACTCTGATCTTCCCGTCGGACTCGTGCCCCAGAAGGTCGTCAAGGACGGCCTCCAGGCGGGTAACAAGGCTGGGATCGTCGGCAGGCACGACGTGCTCGACGAACTCCAGCTCCGGGCTCGGCTTCTCCTCGCGCAGCACGCGGGCGATCGCGCGGATATCGGCAATCAGGTCGGCGCCCTCCACACCGAGCCGTATGCGCAGGCCGACACCGCCCTCGGCGCTGGAGATCTTCGCCGGATTGTCCCGGGAGATGGTGAGCGGGATGTCGTCCAGGTGACCGCCGAGGCGACGCACGATCTGGGTGTGCTCCACGATGCCCAGGCTCCACACCGAGGTCCCGCTCGGGATCAGGGTGATGTCGGTGCGCCCTCCGCCCGGGGTGTGCGACACCAGGTCCCGGATCCTTCCAGGGTCCACCCGGCGGGACGCGAAGCTCAGCCCGAAGCGATGGTCCTTCAGCCGGTCGGGCACTAGGCGAAAGCCCTGGTCGTAGCCAATGGCGTACACCTCGCCGTCGACGGCGAGCATCAGCAGCGCGGCCGAGCGGTTGACCGGTCGTGACACCTCGATACCCGTCGTACGGAAGATCTCGTCGCACCAGCTGGCGACGGGCTGCTCGAAGCTGCCGGTGATCAGGACGGCCGGTACACCGAGGTTCTCAGGGATGTCGAAATCCGCGTGGACCCTCTCCAACTGGTCCGCGTCCAGGGCGTCGAACATCGCGTCGGCAGTGGGAGACACGCCCCTGAGCCGGTACAGGGTTCGCTTGGACGTACGGGCCGTCATGGTGCCGCTCCTCGCTCCGCTCTTTGTGGACGGTGGCGCTAACCGCCCCCGTGGTGTCGTTCTCACGTGTGTCTCCTTATGGCAACGCCCCTCCTGGCGCTGCCGGCCAGTGCCCACCTCTTAGCTCGGCGGAACCGGGGGACGTGGGCCGAATGCTGATCAGTGGGCCAACAGGACGACGATCGCCGCTACTTCGGTACGCCACGCGCGCACCTGGTCCTCCGTGGGACCGATCTCGTACTGGTGGTAGTGGCACCCCAAGCAGAGCTGGCTCCACACGGCCTTCGCCCGGCGGGCCGTTGCGGCTTCGGCACACCCGCGGAGCCAAAGGAACGCAGCCCGCTGGGTGCCCTCCCGGATCGCGCGCGGCGCGCGGTGAGCGGCGAGACGGTCAGCGACCGCGCTCTCCAGTGCGGCACGCAGGGCGAAGGCGGCGCCTCGGCACCGGCTCGCCGTGGTGGCGATGGACGCGGCGGGTACGGGCGTGGCGGGCTCGCCGGTGTGCGCGAGGAGCAGGTCGGCGGTGTCGAGCAGTTGGCGGATCGTCGCGTTCACGGCCCCTCCTCGGGCTTGCGTACCGTCAGGGCGACCGCCTTGATGTCGTCCACGAACCGGTGGGGATCCGGCATCGAGGTGCCGGACGGGTGGGCACCCTCCTGGCACTGCCGAATGAGGTCCACCACCCCGGGGCCGCACCGCCTGCGCACTTCGCGGTAGACCGCACCCGCCCTCTTCGACGGGTCTCCGAAGAGCCCCAGGGCGGCGATGTCCATCAGCGTGACGGCACCCGCGACGGTCTTCTCTGCCTCGTGCTCGGCCAGCCCCGCCCGGTGCAGCCGCAGCCACGCGGCCTCGGAGAAGGCGCGTTCCAGGACGGTGCGGCAGAGGCTGGGCAGTACATGGGTCATCGCGACCGGCGAGAGGTTCGGCGTGCGGACCAGGGCGCGTGCGTCGGCCAGGGCCTGGCCGACCGGATCGGTCACCCGCCGCACGATCACCGCGGACCGGCCCTCCCTCTCCACCTCCAGTACGGTTACCGGGAAGTCCTGGTTGGTGAAGGCCCGCTGCAGCCGCGTGTCGTGGGTGAAGACCACGACCTGCCGGGTCTCTCCGAGGTCGTGCAGGACCTTCGCGAGGCCGTGCACCTTGGCGGGATCCATGGACTGCACGGGGTCGTCGATGACGACGAACCCGAAGGGACTGTCCGGCGCGGCGGCGCGCGGCAGGAAGAGCGAGAGAGCGAGGGAGTGCAGTTCGCCCTGGCTCATGACACCGAGGGCCGCCGCCTGAGTGCCATCGACGGACACCTCCATCACCAGCTTGCGCACGGTGGCCTTCTCGCTGCCGGTCAGGCGTACGGAACGCAGGTCCACGTTGCTCTGCTGGCGCAGCTCCTCCCAGATCCGCTGCGAGTAGTCCTCGAACGGCCTCAACCGCTCCTCGCGCAGCTCGGCACACGCATCCTTGAGCCACTTACGAGCCGCCCTCACCTGGCGCAGCCGCGACCTGCCGGCGTACGCGGGCCGGGCCCGGTCGAGCCAGCCCGCGAGGCGGGTGACACAGGCGCGCCACTCCTCGTCGAGCTTCTCCAGCTCCCGCAGGGCCTCTTCCCGCAGCGCGGCGCAGGCGTCGGCGAGGACGAGCGCAGCGGCCTCTGCGCTGGCGGCGAGCCGCTCAGCGTCGTCGATCGCCCGGCACGCCTGCCACTCCTCCCACGGGTCGACGAGCGGGGCGGGCAGCCGCGCAGGGACCGGTGTGACGAGATGACGGACGGCGTCCACCGCGTCCCGCAGCCCGGTGCGGGCCTCCCACGCGGTCGCGGCCTCCAGCCGCAGGGTCGCCACCTGTTCGGTGGCCCGGTCGGCCCACTCCTCGTCGAGCGGTCGGTCGGATCCGCACACCGGGCAGGTGTCCTCGTCCTCGTGCCGAAGACTGTGCTCCAGGGCCTTGGCCAGCAGTTCCGCGCGCTGGTGGGCGTCCTCGGCTCCCGAGGCGCGTACGTCGTCGAGTACGGCGATGGCCTCGCGCAGCCGGTCCACGGACGCGCCGACCGCGCCGAGGTCGGGTCCGGTCAGCGCAGCGGTCGCGCGCAGTTCCCGGAGACGGCCCTCGTCCGCGTCGGGCAGTGCGGTCACGAGGGCACCGAGCTCGACAAGGTCGGGGTCGCCCGCCCCGCCGACGACCACGAGCGCGCGGTCCGCCCGAGGGTCGTCCAGCGCGGACAACGCCTCTACGAGTGCGGGCCGTTCCGCCTCGACCTGCTTCAGCGCGGAGGCGAGCGCCTTCTCAGTGCCCTGGAGCCGCTCGTCCGCGTCGGCCAGCTCGCCGAGCCCGAGGATGGCGGCGACCGAGTCGTACTGCTCGCTGGGCCTGCCGTTGAGGACCTTGTCGAGATCCGCGTACGACAGGAAGGGGCTGTAGTCGTTCAGGGCCCGCTCCCAGCCGATGTCGGCGAAGGGCCGCCGGCCGTGGCCCGGCCGCCTGAACTCGACTGCGGGGGCGGTGACATCGTCGCTGGGCCAGGTGCAGGTCAGGGTGGACAGCCGGGGGTCGCCCGCGATGGCGAGGCGGACCTCGACCTTCGGGTCGGTCCCGTCGTGCAGGTTGCGCCAGTGCCGGCGCCACACCTCGCCCCGCTGCTTGTCCAGGCGGGCGGTCCGGCCCGTGAGCGCCGTCTCGACGCCCTCAGCAAAGCTGGACTTCCCCGAGCCATTGCGCCCCACGACGAGGGTGACGCCGGGCTTCGCGGTCAGCGGCAGACGCGCCTTGCGGCCGATGCCGCGAAAGCCGCTGACGCTGATGGAGTCGAGGAACACTCCCTGGTCCGGGTGCGGAACGGCGGGGGCGCCGGGCTCCGCCCCCGTGGCGCCCAGTGCCTCGCGCAGGAGTTCCCGGGGCGCCTCGGCGAGCTCCGAGCTTTCGAGGCGGGCGGCCAGCCGGGAGAGCGTCGAGGAGCCACCCCGGCCCTGATCGTTCGTTGCGTTCGAGTCGCTCTGTGCGGGGTGTTCCGTCATGGTGCTCTCCGCCCTACGTGGTCCGTTCCGATGGCCGATGTCCAATGGGGCACCGGCCGGGCCCGTGCGGTGAGCGAGAGGGGTGAGCCTCCGGCTTTGCGCGAGCCCGGGGTGACGGAACGGACGTTAGAGGCGGAGAAGTTACTCAATCTATGTTCTCGGCGATAACCTGGGTTATCACAATCGACACTGCCTAGCGACGGCAGTTGGCGGGGTGATGGGCATCTCGGCCCACACTGTTTTGCATAGTGGATGACGCGACGCCGAACCCCAGCGCACGGTCAAGGCGGCCACCAGGAGCCCACGGCCTGAGTTGCCCTGAGGATGACGAGGGCTGGGCCGTTCGCTCCGTACGTCCGTGAGGACACCCGCCTCCGCGGTGGAACCACTGTCGGCGATCACCGTCGCCGTGATCACGGGGGCACCGGGCCCCGTCTCCATCCACGTCCCGATCGGTCCGGACTGCGGAGTGACCACGTACAACGAGTCGTACGTGAACTGCACCGGCCTGCACATCGTCGACAAACCGAGGCTTCAGCGGCGTCTCGGGCTGATGGCTCCGAGCGAGATGCGGCACGTAGAAGAGTGCGTCCGCGTGGTCCTGAGGCTGGCGTAGTCGTCACCCGCCCCAGGAAAGCCCGCCTCCGTCGCAGTACCTCTGCGGTGCTACCGCTCCTTCGCCCCGGGCGCCCACAGGGCGGCCACGATCTCCATCTGCTTGAGGACCAGGTCGACCGCCTCGCGCTCCTCCTCCGGTGGATAGTCGAACATCGCCAGCACGCGGCGGATGCGTGTGCGCAGCTTGGCCCGGACGGGCTCGCGGGCGAGCCAATCGACTGAGAGGTTCTTCCGGATGTCCTTCACCAGGGCCCGGGCGATTTGGGCGAGCGTGTCTTGGCCGCCCTCCATCAACTCGGCCATGTCGCGGTGGGCGACCGCGTCGTAGAAGGCCAGCTCCGCGTGGGTGAGCGGCGGATCGAACTGCTCGCCGCGGCGTGCCTCCGCCGACACCTCCCGTGCCAGGGCGGCGAGTTCGGCGATGACCTGGGCGCTGGTGAGCTGCTGGAGCATGTACCGCTTCATCAGGTCGTCGAGTCGCTCGGAGAAGCTCTCGTTGCGGACGACGTTGTGCTTGGTCACCTCGCTCATCTTCTGCTGGATCATGCGGCGCAGTGCCTCGGTGACCAGGTGCGGGGTCTCGGAGTTCTCCAGCTTGCGCAGCTGGGCCTCGTTGAGGCGGGTGATGTCCAGCCGGCCGATCCCGGCCTCCGCGTACAGGTCGGTGATCTCGTCGGCGTCGACGACCGAGGCCGCGAGGGCTTGCAGGTAACGCTGGACCTCGGCGCTGAGTGGCTCCCCGCTCGCCTCGCGCTGGGCGGCGTCGAGCTTGATCATCCAGGCCCGGACCTCGCTGAAGAAGGAGATGTCACGACGCCAGTCGTCCAAGTTCTCGCAGCGCTCGGCGATCTCCTTGCTCATCGCGCAGACCCGGTAGAAACGGTCCAGCCGGGCGGCGCTGTCCTTGAAGCGGACGGAGAGCGGCTTGGCGGGGGGCTCGACCTTGTTGCCCGGGTTCTTCGGGTCGCGCAGGAAGTCGGCGGTCAGGCGCAGCGCGCGCTTGCGGGTGTCGGGGCGGCCGGTGTCGGCGAGCCACTCCTTCCAGCGGCTCCCGGCCAGCAGCCCCTTGATGGTGGTCAGCTCGTTCTTGACCTCAGTGACGGCCCGTTCGATGTCCGCGCCGAGGGTCTGGTCCTCGCGGTCCTGGTCCGAGTACTCGCGCAGGGCCTTGGCGAGGTTGTCGGTGAGAGGGGCGTAGCCGACGAGCAGGCCATCCTGCTTGCCGCGGAAACGGCGGTTGACGCGGGCGAGCGCCTGCATCAGATTGGCACCCTGCATGGGGCGATCCATGTACAGGGTGTGGATGGGCGGAGCGTCGTAGCCGGTGAGCAGCATCGAGTGCACGATGAGCAGTTCCAGCTCGTCGTCGGGGTCCTTGGCACGCTTCTGAACGACCTTCTGCTGGGACTTGCGTAGCGAGTGCTTGCGCAGGCGCTCGAGGTCGGAGCGGTCACCATGAAAAACGATCTTCATGACACCCTTGTCGACCTCGTCACCGACCCAGCAGGGTCGCCGTTCGGCCAACGCGTCAAAGACCCGTACGCAGATCTCGCGGGTCGCGCACACGACCATCGCCTTACCGGGGCCGCCGATGTCGGGCTTGACCAGCTCGCGGCGCTGCTCCCAGTGGGCGATCAGGTCGTCGGCGAGCTTCGCTATGCGGTCGGGCGCGCCGTACACGGTGTTCATCGTCGTCGCGTACTGGATGGCCCGACGGCGCTCGGCATCGTCCATGCCCTCGGTGAGCGTGTTGGCCTGCTCGTCGAGATTGTCTGGGTCGACGCCCTCGAACAGGTCGAGTTCTATGACACGCGGTTCGTGGAACACGCGGACCGTGGCCCCGTCGTCGACGGCGCGCTTCAGGTCGTAGATATCGATGTATTCACCGAAGACGGCGCGGGTGTCGGCCTCGGCCTTCGAGATCGGCGTACCGGTGAAGGCGAGCAGGGTGGCGTACGGCAGGGCGTCGCGCAGGTGACGGGCGTAGCCATCGAGGCTGTCGTAGTGCGAGCGGTGGGCCTCGTCGACGATCACCAGGATGTTGCGGCGCTCGGAGAGGAGCGGGTGCGACTTGCCGGCATCCTTCTCCTCCTTGCTCAGGCCGAACTTCTGGAGGGTGGTGAAGACGATCCCACCGACGTTGCGCCGCTTCAGCTCAGTGCGCAGCTCCTCGCGTGTGTCGATCTGGTGGGCCTTCTGCCCGAGCAGGGTCTCGCTGTCGAGGAAGGTGTCATAGAGCTGGTCGTCGAGGTCGTTGCGGTCGGTGATGACGACGATGGTGGGGTTGTTGAGGGCCGGGTGGCGGGCTACTAAGGCCGCCGTCTCCACCATCTCCTCCGACTTGCCCGCGCCCTGCGTGTGCCAGACGACGCCGGCCTGGCCGTTAGTTCGCGACGCCTCGACGACGGCGTCCACCGCATTCTTTACCGCGAAATACTGGTGCGGCTTCGCGATGCGCTTGCCGGAGAGAGGCTCGCCCGGCTTGGGCGGGGGGAAGTTGACGAAGTTGCGGGTTAGGGAGAGGAACTGGTCCTGCGTGAACAGGCCGTGGAGAGCTAGATTCAGCGCGTCGAGACCGTCGTAGCCGAGTTCGTTGGTGTCGACCCGTTCGCCCTCGTGGTCGACGTTCCAAGGCGCGAAGTGCTCGTACGGCGTGAATGCTGTGCCGTACTTGGCGGTTATGCCGTCCGAGACCAGGCAGAGGACGTTGTAGCGAAACGCGACCGGAAACTCCGAGACATACGTCTGGAGTTGCGCGTGCGCCGACTTGAGCGTCGCGTTCTCGTCGGAGGCGCTCTTCAACTCGACGACGGCCAGGGGGAGGCCGTTGACGTACAGGACGATGTCGAAGCGGCGATGGCTGCCGTCGGTGTCCCTGACCGTGACCTGGTTGACGGCGAGGTAGCTATTCGCGTCGGGGTCTGCGAAGTCGACGAGGCGGACGGTCGGGGTCTGCTCGGCGCCGAACTCGTCGGTGTAGGTGAGGCGAATGCCGGTGGTCAGGTACTCGTGGGCCTGCTTGTTCTCCGGGTATGCCTCGCGGGAGGCGGGGTCGGCGGCGATACCGAGGGCTTCGTGGACGGCGGTGGAGGTCAGTTCCGGGTTCAGCTTCTCGATGGCTGCCTGGAGTTCATCGTGCAGGATGAGGTCATCCCAGTCACGGCGGTGGCCGGTGCCGGGGGCCAGGTCTTTGCCGGGCTTGGTCTGCCAGGCGAGTTCGCCGAGTTCGTCGAGGGCGAGGTGCTCCCAGGTGGACTCGGTCATTTTGGCGTCGAGGTGGGCGGGGGTGTGTTCGCTGCCGCTTTCAGTGGTCATACGGCGTCCTCTACGATCTTCTCGGCGTCTCGGACTCGGAGCTTGCCGGACATCAACTGGGGAAGCAGAGAGTCGCGGAGGGTGATCAGAAGGCGCGACTCGCGGTCAAGAGACCGCATGTGCGCAAAGGAATCCGATGCCACGGTCCCGAATTCAGCGAGCAACTTGCCATCAGGGCAGTCAATGTAGAAGTTTGCCGCGTCCGCGGCAGCGACACGCTGACGACCTGATGAGCCAGCCATATTTCTAATGGCATGCTCACGAAACCTATTACTGCGCGCCAGGAAGTAGGTGAACTCAGGCGGGACTCCCCGGGCTGAACGCATCACGATAAATTCCGTAGACCCCGCCCCGATTTCACCGTCTTCCATGAAGTCGATGTACCCCGTCTTACCGTTCTCCAAGCACGGCGTGATACGGGCCAATAGCGTATCCCCATTGACGAAACGCGTTCCCCCCTTGGGTTCCCTTCTCGCCCATGCACTGATGCCCGCACGGTTCGTAGAGAGAGCAGCCATGTCCACATAGACGGCTTCCGAGGACGGCTTCGGAACCTTGGGGTTGAAGTGGACGAACTCGGTCACTGGCACCGCGGTTGCAGGATCAGGGTCGACCTCGAGCCCCATACGCTCGACCTGCAACTTGAGCAACTGCTCGTACGTAATAGCAATGCGCTCATTGACAGCGATCTTATCGTCTAGCGCCCCAAGTGCGGCTGCAATGGACTCTTGCTCCCTCCAGGGGGGTGCGACAACTGGGACGGCGCCGAGAATCTTGGTGTTCAGGTTCGGCATAGTGGCGCCGACTGCATGTTGCTTAATCCACTGCCGCACACTGGAGTGCCCCAGGTAATACGAGAGATAGGCGGAGTTAATTCCATTACCTGGCCTGATCCGCAAGCACCCAGTTCCACAAAGCCAGCCTTCCTGTTCTGGGCGAACCAGGGCTCGACGCTCCACGTCACCTCGACGCGAGTAAACGATGTCACCAGCTGCGAGAAGATAGCGGGAAAGCCGCAGAGAGTCCTCAACTGTGATGCGCGCAATGAAATCATCTCGGATTACATTGTCCCCGATATCTTGAGGCATCACGCTGGGAACTCCAATCGGAACGTAGTCCGAAGCATGGAGTTGACTACCGAAGGGACCGGTTTGGATATTGCCGCCGCCGCGCTCACAAATCTCCTCAAGCGTGGAATGCTCCCAAGCGGTCGGTACACCAGCGACAATCACTTCAGCCATCGATCCTCCCCAACTGCTCCCGCACCACCGCATCCAACCGAGCCGACTCGTCCAACTGCTCGAACAACTCCTTGGTCAGCCGAGCGATCCGCTCCCCCACCGGCTCCGCGTCCGGGTCCTCCGCGACCTCCGCCGCCCCCACATAGCGCCCCGGCATCAGCACATAGTCGTGTTTCTCGATCTCCTCCAGCGTCGCGCTGTAGCAGTAGCCTGGGACGTCTTCGTATGAAAGGCCCTTACCCCTAGCCGACTTGGTGCCCCGCCACGCGTGGTACGTGTCGGAGATCTTCTCCAAGTCCTCCTCCGTGAGGATCCGCTCCGTGCGGTCGAGCATCGTGCCCATGGCGCGCGCGTCGATGAACAGCACCCGGCTCCGCCGGTCCTCCAATGCCTTCGCGCCCTGCGGGGACTTGTCCTTGGTCAGGAACCACAGGCACGCCGGGATCGCTGTCGTACGGAAAAGGTTGCCCGGCAGAGCGATCATGCAGGAGACCAGGTCCGCCTCGACCATCGCCGCGCGGATCTCGCCCTCGCCCGACTGCTTCGACGACATCGAGCCGTTCGACAAGACTACGCCCGCGCTGCCCCTGTCCCCCAGCTTGGACACGATGTGCTGGAGCCAAGCGTAGTTGGCGTTCGACTGGGGCGGAGTGCCGTACCGCCACCGCCTGTCGTCCGACTTCCTCGCCCAGTCGGACATGTTGAAGGGCGGGTTGGCCATTACGAAGTCGGCCTTCAAATCAGGCAACTTGTCGTCCGCGAACGTGTCCGCCCAGCGGTCGCCGACGCCCTTCGGGTCCATACCGTGGATGGCGAGGTTCATCTTGGCCAGGCGCCACGTGCGCTCGTTGGCCTCCTGGCCGTAGATCGCAATGTCGTGGGTGTGGTCCTGGCCCTTCCACTTCTTCACGAACTTGCCGCTCTGCACGAACATGCCGCCCGAGCCGCATGCCGGGTCGTAGACCCGCCCGCCGTACGGCTCCAGCACCTCGACGATCAGGCGGACCACGCTCTCCGGGGTGTAGAACTCCCCGGCTCGCTTCCCCTCCGCCCGCGCGAAGCGCTCCAGGAAGTACTCGTACGTCTCCCCCAGCACGTCCTGTGCCGGACGGTCACCATACCCCGTGAAACGCGCGTCGCTGATCAGGTCGACGAGTTCCTTCAGGCGCTTCTGGTCGACGTTGTCGCGGTTGAAGATCTTCGGGAGGACACCGGTGAGGGTCTTGTTGGCCTTCATCACCTCGTCCATGGCGGCGTCGAGGAGCTTGCCGACGCCGCCCTCCGCGCTCGCCGCGTTCTCGGAGATGTGGTCCCAGCGGGCGGTCGGGGGCACCCAGAAGACGTTCTTCTCCGTGTACTCGTCCTTCTCCTCAAGGAAGGCCGCCCGGCGGTGCTCGGGGATCTGGGCCAACTCGGGATCGGCGGCCAGTTCCTCGCGGCGCTCTGCGAAGGCGTCGGAGACGTACTTCAGGAAGACCAGGCCGAGCACGAACTCCTTGTACTGGGCAGCGTCCATGGAGCCGCGGAGCTTGTCCGCGGCTTTCCACAGGATGTCCTGGATCTCCTTGGTGCTGGAGACACTGAGCAGTTCGCCCTGTCCGGCGGCTGCCGAGGCTCGCTTGCGGGGAGGCATCGTTCCTTCTTCCGACTCGTCGGTGGATGGTATGGATGAGTTACGTGCGATTGATGGTTCGAGGTTCGCCGAGCGTGAGGGTGCCGTCGGCCAGGCCCGCGATCGTCAGGTGGCGAGCCTCGGCGAGGGCATCGGACTGGGCGCGCAGCAGGCGTTCCCGGCGTTCTGTCTCGGTCAGGAGGGCGTCGAAGCGCAGCACCTCGTCCGGGTCGAGGTCGGGGAGCTGGTAGTCCTCGATACGGCGGGCGGGGCGTACCGCGCTGGGGCTGCGGGCGGTGCCACGGGCCGCGCCGAGCAGGGCTGCCAGGACCCGGGGGGTGAGCGGGCGGGCGGCGTCGGCGTTGACGCGGAGTACGCGGGCCGGGAACACGACGACCGAGAAGCCCTCGTGGTCGACGTACACACCGAGGCGGGGCACGAGGGTGTAGACGACGTCGCCGGGCTCGGTGAGCGCTACCCGTTCATACGCCGTCGCCAGCAGCAGACGGTCGATGCGACGCTCACCCACGGTTCCTTCGCCGGTGGTCTCCTCAGTGCCCAGGACCGTGTGGTGACCATCCCGGGTGAGGTGCTTCTCGTCGATGCGGTGGCCGGGGAGCCGGGTCACCCTGCGTTCGGTGATCAGCTTGCCGAGGGTCGCGCGCCTGGGCAGGCGACCGACCCTGCGCAGCACGGCCCCTCGGTAGGGACCCCGCTCGTCCTCGTACGCGCGGATGTCCGCCGTCGCACGCTCCAGGCGGGCCTCCGCCTCAGCGATCAGGGCAGGGCGTTCGGTGACCTTGTCGGACCAGATCGCGGAGGCGGGCGGTGCGGGAGGGGTCATCGGCCCGCCGAAGGCCCGGTCCAGGTCGGCGACAGAGACCACACGGCCGTAGCGCGGGTCGTGGCCGTCGAGCGTTCGGAGCCCTTCCGCGCGCCAGAGGAGGACGTCCTCGGCGAGCAGCATGCGCACGCCTGGCGTGAGCTGTTCCGAGCTGATGTCGGCCAATAAGACCTTGCCCTCCGCCGCCGCTACGGGACCGCGCGTGAGCGTCCACAGCGCGGGACGGTAGCCGGGGCGGAAGGGCAGGACCCCGCCGGGAAGCGCGATGACCGACTCGACGATGTTCTCGCGCAGGAGGGCGGAGCGGAGCTGGGCGGCCTCGGTGCTCTTCAGTTCGTCGACGAGCGCGTCGGCCGGCCCGAGAACGAGGGCCGTGCAGCCGGGGCGGAGGAGATAGGCGACGCGTTCGAGCTCCGTCAGGGCGGCGACTACCGAGCGGTCCTCGCCGGGGCGGTACGGGAGCTGGGTGACGACGAGGTCCGGGTCCGCGAAGCGTTCCTCCAGATCGGTGCCGGTCTGCACGTCCAGGTCGAGTTCGCTGACGCCCGCCAGCAGGAGGCGGCGGCGGGTGATGCGGGTGAGCCGCTCGTCGGGGTCGGCGGCGAGGACAGTGACGCGGTCGCGGTCCTCCGTGGCGTCGAGGAGCGCGGCGAGCAGGTCGCCAGCCCCGGAGTGTGGGTCGGCGAGGGTGAGGGACTCGCCTTGCTCAAGGCGGATGCGGAGGTCGGTGAGCTGTGTGAGCAGGCTCCGTAGCTCCGGGGTGACCGCGTCGGCGGCGAGGGAGTCCAGTCCGAGTCGGGAGCGGGCGGCGAGCAGCCACTCGTACGCGCCGCGCTCGTCGTAGGCGGACTCGATCAGTTCCTCGGCGAGGCGGGCGAGCGGGACCGCCGTGGCATCGATGGAGCGCAGCTCGCGGAGTACGAAATCGTCCTCGGCGTCGATCCGTTCGGCTCGGCTCAACAGGGCGGACCAGAGGGCCGCGTCCGCTTCGGCGTCGGGCGGGAAGGCGTTCGCGCCGTCGTCGGCCAGTGGTCGGCCGTCGAGCCGGCGCAGGCACAGCAGGCTGCCGAGCGTCTCGACCAGCTGCCAAGGCGTGAAGCGGTCCCGCAGCGCGACGATGCCGAAGAGGGCTAGTTCGGATCGGAGCTCCGTCGGGGCCGCGTTGCCCAGGCCGCTGGTGATCAGCCAGTCGGTCACCTGGGCGCCGTCGAACAGCGGCCGTCCCGAGTTCTCGGACACGGCGGCGGGGAAGTCCGGGTGGCGCCGACGCCAGGTGGACACGACAGGGCGCTTCACCCGGGCGAAAGTTGCGATATCGGACATCGACACCAGAAGGGGCAGTGACGCTGGAGGGCGAAGCGCCGGGTCCGGCAGGTCAGTGACCACGGTGCGCACCCCTCCCCTGCTCATCTATCGTCGCATCAGCCGCTTCGGCCGTTGGGCCGGGCCTTGTCTCACGGCACGGCTCCGCTTGCAGCGGATTCTCGTCCGTCGCCACAAGACGATACGCGGACCCAGGGGGCAGGAGAGCACCTTCCTTTGATAACGATGGTTATCAAATCTGCTCGGCTCCCTCGCACCGCCAGGCGCTCCCGCAGCCGAGAGTCGATGACGATCAGGACTCTTCGCGCGGAACCACCATCCACGGCTAAAGCGTCACAGCCTCATCGCGCCCTTCCATCGGGCTGGGCGATTCGCACCCGAAGTACCATTGCCCCCCGTTGAGATACGCCAGAATGACGGATCGGTTTCCCGACTGAACAGCGTTGAGGGGGTGGCAGCGGGAAATGGCTGAGCGCAGCCGTGGCGTAGCCGGAGTGAGGCAGCTCCGTTCCTCAGCAGCCGCCTCGCCCACATGGGCGAGCAGACCGTCTTGCCGCAAAGTGCTCGCTGCGCGGCACACCCCCAGGCCGACGGCGTTCGGCTCCTCTCGCTCCGATGGTTGAGCGCATGGTCACCGTCAGCGAGAAGGGACAGGCATCGGAGCTCGTGGGCGGACCGGGCTGGAGCCGACCTGGCCTGGACGTCGCCGCGGGCCGTTATCCGCTCTCGGTGGAGCGGCATGTAATGCGCATGGTCGATCACCTGGTGCCCGGGGTGACCGCGGTGACTCCGCACGCGCGTTACTACGCACTGCACGGGCTGATCGCGGCGCAGGCCAACGCGGAAGACCTGACGGTCCCGGCCGCCCAGACTTTGCTGCGTCGCTCGGAAGTGGCGTTGGCTGCCGTGTCGTTCGCGCATCATCCGCAGGCTCTGGAGTGGCTGCCGCGTGCTCATGGGGTCGATGCCCTGGCCCGGCGGCTGCACGCCGGGACGATCACCATGTCCGAGGCCGAGGTTCCGGGCAAGGACGGGTACGTAGGCAACTCGTGGGGGTTCTGGGGACCGTACGCCGGATCCGAGGTCGCGCTCGGCGTTCTCGACACAGGCCCCATGCCGGTTCCTGGACCGCGGCTCGACACGGCGGCACTACAAGCCGGACTGGGCGGGCTGCTCGAGCTGGCCGCCGAAGACACGCTGAAGGTGGATGATCTTGCCTCTTTCGGCGACCGGCTATGCGTGTGCGTGGGCGGCGAGCACCCTGACGGGGCGTGGCTGGCGAACCTGATGTGCGAGCCCGGCGCGCCGGACGAAGCAGGCCCCCGCTCGGCAACACGACGACAGACGATTCAGCTTCTGGCTCGTGTGGTCGCCACACATCCCGTCCGACATTTCACCCGCGACATCGGTCATGTGCTCGCCTTCGGCGATTTCCTGACCACTGATGCCGTGACCCGCGGCATCGACGCGGCTGGTGCCTGGCGCGGAGTGGTGCTGCGGAACTACTCCGTCGGAGCGTGGCGCCGCCTGTGGTCCTGGCTCGTGGAGCAGGTCGACGGGCTGCTACCGATCGAGGAAGTGGCCGACCGCTTCGCCGCGGAGCTGCCCGACATGACGGTGGACGCGTTCCTGTCCTCACTTCCCGCGACGCAGAGCACGACCGGTGCGCCGTTGCCAGCCGAGCAGCGCCTGCGTAGGGAGAGTGATCCCTTGCCCTTCACCGAGCTGCGGGTGCTCGCCACCAGTGCCCGTCGTGTGGACGAGCTCACCGGCCGGGTCCGGGACGCGTTTCTCGGCCAGCGCGGTGTAGAGCTCGGCCCGGAATGGGTCCAGCGGCGGCTTGACGAAGCCCGGCCCATGAAACTGCGCGATGTCGCCCGCCGACTCACCTACGACCTAGTGGCGCGGTCGCAGCGGATCGCGCTGGCCAAGGCCCGCCGACGCGCCGACGGCACGCTGTGGTTACCGACCCGGCTGCACGAGCGGGGCGGGCTGCTGTACCGGACGAGCCAGGAGGGGCGCGGCGACGTCGGCCTGCGGCTGGACCAGCTCGGGACCGTCCTGGCCACCTGCGGTGTACTGCATTACCACGACCCGCACTGGTCGGTGACCGCTAGCGGGAGGGCTCTCGTTGACTGAGACCGCACCGGCACCGGGAGTGGTGGAGCCGGCCATCGCGTTCGCTTCTCCGCTGTCCCTCATCCTCGACGAGGAGCGCACGGGCGGACAGAGGCTGGAGGAAGCACTCTTCCTCAGCTTCACCGCCGATCTCGGATTCTTCGAGGAGGTAGCCCTCGGCGTCACCCAGGCCACCGGCGCACGCGTCACGGTGGTGGGAGATGTCTCCATGGCCCGGAACGATCCCCGCTCCGTCCGGCGGGCCGGCCGCAGCTACCTCGCCGGTCTGGCATACGCACACGGTGCCGCGTTCCACCCCAAGCTGATGGTCCTCGCCGGACCGGAGCACGCCACCATCGCCCTCGGCTCCGGCAACACCACGCTGGCCGGCTGGCAGGCCAACGCCGAGCTGTGGACGCTTCTGCGGGTGGACGGCGAGCAGAGTCCCACCGCAGTCCCGGAGGTGGCGGCATGGCTGCGCGGCCTGCCGGAAAAGGTGAGGTTCTCCGCCGGTGTGCCACAGGCGCTGGGTCGGGTCGCAGCGCTGCTGGACAGGCTCCACGGCGACAGGACTCCGACGGCGCCACAGGTCCGCGTCGTCAGCAGCCTGCGTACGCCCATCATCGATCAGCTGCCGCACGGGCCCGTCGACGAACTGGCCGTGTTCGCTCCCTTCTACGACCAGCGGTCCATGGCACTGCGGCAGTTGCTTGAGCGCTTCCGTCCGAGCCGGTTCAACCTCGCCTATCAGCCCGGACTCAGCGATCTCGACGGCCCGTCGGTCGCTGCCCTGGTGAAGGAGTACGACGGACGCGTCATCAGCGACAACGACCAGCGGTACCGCCACGGGAAGCTCGTCGAGTGGGCCTCCGAGGGGCAGCGGTGGGCCCTGACCGGCAGCCCGAACCTTTCCGTCGCGGCCCTGCTGCTTTCCCAGAGCGAGGGCG
>NZ_JAAAYH010000080.1:0-26137 GCF_018035285.1 Streptomyces sp. MK37H
GCGGCCTGGTACGGCGGCTGCTGGGGCTGGTACGGCGACGGGACGTTGTGGGGCGGCTGAGCGTTGTGCGGCGGCTGGGCCGGTCTCTCCGGAGGCGTCCAGCCCTGCTGCTGCCCGTACGGCCGCACCTCGGGCGGCGGCGGGGCGCCGAACCCGGCCTGCGGGGGCAGTTCCCCCTGCGGCGGCGCGCCGAACTCACCCGGCGGCGGCAGTTCGCCCTGCTGCGGCGGTTCCGGAGCGCTCTGCGGCCCCCAAGGCTGCCCCCACGCCTGTCCCCCGGCCGGGGCCCCCTGTTGGGCGTCCGAGGGGCTGTAGTCCCCCTGGGCAGGCAGCACAACCCCCTCGCGCACAGGCTGCGCGGGCGGGACCGCGGGAAGCCGCGGCTCATTCCCCTGACCGCTCTGCGTCACCGGGACTCCTTGGTTATACGGAACGACGGAATCGTCGGGTCACGCTACCGGTTCCCCAGAGGGCGCGGTGCCCATGAGCCCATCGGGACGGAGAGAGACTGGTCACCGCGACATGGGGCACATCACCACGATCGGGGGCGATATGAACCCCATCCGTACCCGCAGTAAACACAACGCAACACACTCCACAACACCCATGCCTCACCACACGCGCATCAGCCGCCACAACACAACGCACCCGTAGCATCCACCCCGCTCAACGCCCCACAACGCCCCCCGCAGCCGGCGGATGCCCCAGGCCGGATCAGGCCGGATCAGACTTAATCAGGCCGGATCCCGGGCCGAGTCTCAGGCCACCTGCATCTGGAGCCGCGCCCCGAACTCCCGCACCACCGGCTCGTCCCGGTACGGCTCCAACCGCTGCTGGAAGTCGTCCAGATACTCCGCGCCCCGGTTGGACCGCAGCGTGCCCAGCAGATCCACCGCCTGGGTGCCCACATGGCACGCCTGCTCCACCTCGCGCTGCTGCACATGCGCGGTGGCCAGCAACAGCAGCCCGATCGCCCGCCGCCGCACACGCCCCTCCGGAAGGCCCTCCAGGGCCTCCTCGGCGCGCCGCCTGGCCTGCTCGGCCTGGCCCAGGTCGCGGTGACAGTGGGCCAGCTCATCGGCGAGATAGGCATGGTCGAAGTGGCGGATCCAGTTGGGTTCGTCGCCCGTGACGGAGCCCACCGCCCGCTCCATGGCGTCCAGCGCCCGCCCGGCCGCGGACTGGCAGGCCCGCGCGTCCCCCATCAGGGCGTGGCCGCGCGCCTCGGCCGCCAGGAACATCGATTCGGCACGCGGCGGCACCTGGCCCCGCGCGCCCTCCTGCGCGGCCTTCGCCAGCTGGGCGATCTCCCGGGGATTGCCCAGCTGGGCGGCGAGATGGCTCATGCTGGCGGCGAGCACATAGCCGCCGTAGCCCCGGTCCCCGGCGGCCTGGGCGAGCCGCAGCGCCTGGATGTAGTAGCGCTGGGCGAGACCGGACTGCCCGGTGTCGACCGCCATATAGCCCGCCAGCTCCGTCAACCGCGCGACGGCCGCGAACAGTTCGCGCCCGACCGCCTCGGTGTACGAGCCGGCCAGCAGCCCGGAGACCACGCTGTTCAGATAGTGGACGACGACGGGGCGCACATGGCCGCTGCCGTAGCGGTGGTCCAGGTCGACGAGCGCGTCCGTGGTGGCCCGTACCGCCGCGACGTCGGACCGCCCCACCCGGGCGCCCGCGGCGCGCGCCACCTGGGCGTCCGCACCGGTGATCAGCCAGTCGCGGCTGGGCTCGACCAGCGCGGAGGCGGCCACCGTCGAGCCGCTGAGGAAGTCACGGCGCCCCACATCGCTGCGCCACAACTCGCAGACCTGCTCTATCGCACCGAGGACGGTGGGCGAGAACTGCAGACCGACCCCGGAGGCGAGGTTCTTGCCGTTGGCCATCCCGATCTCGTCGATCGTGACCGTACGGCCGAGCTTGCGGCCGAGCGCCTCGGCGATGACGCCCGGCGCCCGGCCCCGTGGCTGCTGGCCACGCAGCCAACGGGCCACCGACGTCTTGTCGTACCGCAGATCGAGACCGTGCTCGGCGCCGCACATGTTGACCCTGCGCGCCAACCCGGCGTTGGAGCAGCCGGCTTCCTGGATGAGCGCCTGCAGCCGTTCGTTCGGCTGCCGCGCCACAAGCGGCCTAGCGGCCATGGCATTACCCCCAGTGACTGCTTGCGTTCTCGGCGTATCCGTCCCTGTTGCTGAGTGATGCCCCGCAGATATCGCAGGTATACGGCGAATGCGGAACTTGCCCGTATTGACCGCATAGACCGCATCGTTCGCGTACGGCGCCGATCCGAGTCCGGGACCGCCCTCCCCCTGGCGCTGCGGCATGGCCACCGGACACTCGCACGCCCGTCACGCATGGTGGCTACCCGCTTACGCAGCCGCAACCCCACACGCGCCCCCGCCCGTGCACCCATGCGCCCCGCCGTGCCGTCGCCGCGCACCCCGGACCCCCGACGGCACCGCCCGTGCGGGGGCCCGGCCGTAACCCTCGTTGACGGCGGAAGTTGTCCTCTGCGTGGAAGAGACCATGGACGTGACAGGACCAACGCGGTTCCCCGCGGGAACCTCGCAGATCCCTCAGCAGCGCGGGGAGCGGCTGCGCGACGCGGCGGTGCGATACGCCGAGGAGCGGCACTGGGACGTGCTCTCCGGCGCCTGGCTCGAGGCCGTGGACGGAGTGGAGCGCTGCTCCTGCGGAACCGCCGACTGCCCGGCCCCCGGCGCCCATCCGACCGGCCGGGACTGGGTGAACCAGGCCACCGGCAGCGCGGTCGTGGTCCGCCGCATGTGGGCCAGGACGCCGCGCGCCTCCATCCTGCTGCCCACCGGCCGCACCTTCGACGCGCTGGACGTCCCGGAGTCCGCGGGCTGTCTGGCGCTCGCCCGCATGGAGCGCCGCCAGGTCGAGCTGGGCCCGGTCACCTGCACCCCCGGGCGCCGGATGCTCTTCTTCGTCCTCCCGGGCGCCGCCGCCAAGATCCCCGATCTGGTGCGGAATCTGGGCTGGCCGCCGAACGCGATCGACCTGACCGCCCGCGGCGAGGGCGACTATGTGGTCGCACCGCCGACCCGGGTGGGCGTGCGCGGCCCGATCCAGTGGGCCCGGCGGCCCACCGCCGCCAACCGCTGGCTGCCCGACGCGGAAGAGCTGGTGAGCGCCCTGGCCTACGCCTGCGGCCGCGAGCGCCGCTGACACCCCGGAGGGCTCCCCGGGACGGCCCCTATCGTGGAGCGACGGCGGGGGCGTCATGACCGGCCCCCACGCGATACGTCAGTGGGACACGTCCCACAGGAAAACGGGGTAAGCCGGTGCCGCAGGAGCAAGCAGCAGACAGCACACAGCCACAGTCGTCCCGGGCCGCCGCCGTGCGGGTGAGCGGCCTGTGGAAGCGCTACGGGGAGCAGGTCGCGGTCGCCGGGATCGATCTGGAGCTGCCCGCCGGGCAGTTCATCGGACTCGTCGGACCCAACGGCGCCGGAAAGACCACCACGCTTTCGATGATCACCGGCCTGCTGCGCCCCGACAAGGGGACCGTGGAGATCGGCGGTCATGACGTCTGGCGGGACCCGGTCGAGGTCAAGGCGCGGATCGGGGTGCTGCCCGAGGGGCTGCGGATGTTCGAGCGGCTCTCCGGCCGGGAGCTGCTCACCTACACCGGGCGGCTGCGCGGGCTGCCCGGCCCGGAGGTCGACCGGCGCGCCACCCAGCTGCTGGACGTCCTCGATCTCGCGGGCTCCCAGAGCAAGCTGGTCATCGACTACTCCACCGGTATGCGGAAGAAGATCGGACTGGCCGCCGCGCTGCTCCACAACCCCGAAGTCCTCTTCCTCGACGAGCCCTTCGAGGGCGTCGACCCGGTCTCCGCCCAGACCATCCGCGGCGTCCTGGAGCGCTACACCCGCTCCGGCGCGACCGTCGTCTTCTCCAGCCATGTCATGGAGCTGGTGGAGTCGCTGTGCGACTGGGTGGCGGTGATCGCGAGCGGGCGGATCCGGGCCCATGGTCCGCTGGCCGAGGTGCGGGGCGACGCACCGTCCCTGCAGGACGCCTTCCTGGAACTGGTCGGCGCCAACCGGCGCCAGGCGGGCCAGAGCCTCGACTGGCTGGGCGGCGGCGCCCGATGACGCTCACCGACCCGCTCGACGCCAAGGGCCCGCTCGGCACCGCGGCTCCCGCACCGCCCGCCGTCCCCACCGGCTCCCCCACCCCCGTCTTCGTCTCCCTGAAGCTGGCGCTGCTGCGCAACGGGCTGCGCCAGTCCAGCGGCCGGCGGGCCGCGTACATCACCTCGCTGGTGATGGCCATGCTGTTCGCCGTGTCGCAGTTGCTCGGCCTGGTGCTGCTGCGCGGTACGAACCACGTCGACGCGCTGGTCACGCTGTTGACGGCGGTGCTCGCCCTCGGCTGGGCCGTGATGCCGCTGTTCTTCCCCGGCGGCGACGAAACCCTCGACCCGACCCGGCTGGTGATGCTGCCGCTGCGGCCGCGCTCGCTGATCACCGCGCTGCTGGTGTCCTCGCTGATCGGCATCGGCCCGCTGTTCACCCTGACCCTGGTGGCCGGTTCGGCGATCGCCGTCGCGCACGGGGCGGCGGCCGCGGTGGCGGGCGTCGTGGCCGTGGTGCTGACGGTGCTGGTGTGCGTGGCGCTGGCCCGCGCCGTCGCCACGGCCAACACCCGCCTCCTCACCAGCCGTAAGGGCCGCGATCTGGCCGTGCTCAGCGGTCTGTTCGTGGCGATCGGCGCGCAGTTCGTGAACCTGGGGGCCCAGCAGCTCGGCGGTAAGAACGGCCTGTCCGTGCTGGAGCCGGCCGCCGCGGTGCTGCGCTGGGTGCCGCCCGCGGCGGCGGTGGACGCCGTCCAGGGCGTGAGCGACGGCGCCTACGGGGTCGCCGCGGCCCAGTTCGCGCTCACCGTCGCCGCGTTGGCGCTGCTGATGTGGTGGTGGCGCTCCACCCTCACCCATCTGATGACCACGCCGGACGCCTCCACGATCCAGGCGGCGGCGCCACGCGAGCGGCGGTCCTCCGGCGCGGCCGACACTCCTGACGCCTCGGGCCCGTTCGCCCGGCTGCTGCCCTCCGGCCGCACCGGCACGGTGCTGCTGCGCACGCTGCGCTACGCCGTACGGGATCCGAAGACCAAGTCGGCATGGGTCACCTCGCTGGGCGTCGGCCTGCTGCTGCCCTTCATCACCGCGGCCCAGGGCAACGGCTCGATCTACTGGGCCTGCTGGGCGTCGGGGATGCTCGGCATGCTGATGTACAACCAGTTCGGCCAGGACACCTCCGCCTTCTGGATGGTCGCGCAGACGATCTCCTCGCCCCGCGACGCCTATCTCGAGCTGCGGGGCCGTGCGCTGGCGCTGCTCCTGGTCGCGGTGGTGTACGTCGCGGTGGCGGTGCTCGGCTGCGCCGCCGTCCTGAAGAACTGGCCGGCCGCCCCCGAGGCGCTCGGGATCGCCCTGGCGCTGCTCGGCTCGATGCTCGCGACCGGCGCCCTGACCTCGGTGCTGGCCCCGTACTCCATTCCGCAGGACAGCGGCTACAAGAACGTTGTCCCGGCTCAGGCGGGGATCGCCTGGATCAGCATCCTCGGCGGGATGATCGTGGGTTCCGCGCTGTGCGCGCCGGTGCTGGGCCTGACGATCTGGCTGCATGTCTCCGGGGCGCACGGCTTGCTGTGGGTGGTGTTCCCGCTGGGCGCGGTGTACGGCGCGGCCATCGCGGAGACCGGCCTGCGGGTGGCGGCGCCGCGGGTCGCGGCGCGGCTGCCGGAGATCCTGGCGGCGGTCAGCAAGGGGTGACGACGCTGGCACGGGTACGGGCACCGGCGGCGGGGCCGGGGGCGAGCCCCCGGCCCCGCCGCGTGCCGTCGTACGAAGCCTCCGGGCCCGACTGCCGCGCGTCCGACTGCCGCGGTCCGACTGCCGCCCGCCCAACTGCCGTAACGTTCCGGCTAGTCGAGGTACTTGCTGTACACCCAGCCTCTGGTCCCGGCATGAATTCCGGTCGTGGTCCGCTTGAGGATCTTTCCGTAGGACCAGCTGTTCTCAAAGCCCCGGGTGCGGCAGAAGTACCGGAAGGAATCCCCTCGGTAAAGCGTCCCTATAGCGCGGTACCGCTTTCCCGGTCCGGTGCGGAATCTGGCGCCACTGGTCGAGACCTTGAAATTGACATCCGGGGAATTGAACTGACACGCCGATGACCCCACCGCCGACGCCGTTGGCGCGAGGGCGATGGAACCGCCCAGCATCAGCGCCGCCGAGAGCACGACCATCGAGGCTTTACGTTTGATCTTCACGCGACCACCCCCCATGATCAGTTAATTCATTGCGCGTCAAGGAGCGTAGCACCCGTCAATCCGGAAGCTGAGGACCCGGTAAAACCCCGACGGCCGCTCGGCGAGTCGCCGATGGACCGGTGTGGCTGACAAGTTGAAAGCCGAAGGGAATTGTCAGCCGAGCGCCTCCGGGGTGAGCCCCGCGGCATCGGTATGGCCCGACAGCGCCAGCGTCAGCTCGAACTCGGCCAGCAGCGCGCGGATCACATGCTCCACCCCCGGCTGCCCGTCCAGCCCGAGCCCATAGGCGTACGGCCGTCCCAGCAGCACCGCGCGGGCGCCGAGGGCGAGCGCCTTGAACACATCCTCACCGGTGCGCACTCCGCTGTCGAAGAGCACCGCCAGCCGGTCGCCGACCGCCTCCACCACCCCCGGCAGCGCGTTGGCCGCCCCGATGGAGCCGCCCACCTGGCGGCCGCCGTGGTTGGACACGACGACGCCGTCCATCCCCGCGGCCGCCGCGCGCCGGGCATCGTCGGGGTGCAGCACCCCCTTCAGCACGATCGGGCCGTCCCAGTGCTCGCGCAGGAACACCAGGTCCTCCCAGGTCTTCCCGGGATCGCCGAACAGCTGTACAAAGTGCAGCACCGCGGCGTCCCGGTCCTCGTGGACCGGCTTGGCGAGCCCGGCCTGGAACGCCGGATCGGTGAAGTAGTTGGCGGTGCCCACACCGTGCAGGAACGGCAGATACGCCTGGTCGAGATCGCGCGGCCGCCAGGCCAGCAGCGGGGTGTCGAGGGTGACCACCAGGGCCGTGAATCCACAGGACTTGGCCCGGCTCAGAAAGCTCCTGGTGACCTCGCGGTCCTTGCCCCAGTAGAGCTGGAACCACCGCTCACCGTCGCCCATCGCCTCCGCCACCCGCTCCATCGGCGTACTGGACGCGGAGGAGAGGATGAACGGCACGCCCTGCGCCGCGGCGGCCCGCGCCGCCGCGCACTCCGCCTCCGGGTGCATGATCGACAGCACGCCGATCGGCGCGAGCGCGAGCGGCGCGGGCAGCCGGGTGCCGAACAGCTCGACCGACAGATTCCGCCGCCGTACGTCACGGAGCATCCGGGGCACGATCCGATACCGGTCCAGCGCCGCCCGGTTGGCCCGCTCGGTGCTGCCGCTGCCCGCGCTGCCCGCCACATAGCCCACCGGCCCGGGCCCCAGCCGTGCCTCGGCCAGCTCCTCGAGCCGGGTGAGATCGGCGGGAAGCCGGGGAACGGCGCCGGTCATCCCGTTCAGATAGATCTCGTACTGAAATGCCGCCCAGTCCTTGCCGGGTTCCGGTTCCGTGATGTCGCCACCGATCATGTGCTTCCCTTCACCTGTCCATTACTGGTCAATTCCCCATTGCTGTAAGGGAGTAGAGGACTCGTAGGATCGACGAACCGTCGATCGCGTTCAAGGGATCACACCGGAACGCGATGAGACCACGTTCCCGCATTGGAGTTCCACTTGCCGCTGACCAAGACAACGTGGCTGCGTGCCGGCGCGCCCGTTGCCGTACTGGCTCTCGCCCTGACCGCGTGCGGACCATTCGGCGAAAAGGGCGATACATCCGAGAACGCGCGGCACACTTCCCGCTCGGGTGTCACCGATGCTCACCCGAGCGGTGCGCAGAAGGTCGGTATGCGATCGGACGGTGAGCCGCCGCTCCAGCCGGGCCAGACCGGTACGCGTGCGTTCAAGGAGGACACCGGGGTCGAGCCCACTTATCGGATCGCGGCACAGAAGGTCGACATCGGCACGGCGGCCGAGGCGAAGGCGCTGGTGTCGGACCCGGTGGACGCCGAGGGCAAGGTGCCCGCGGTGGCCTATGTGAGGTATACCCATGTGCGCGGGGCCACGGTGAAGGAGTATCCGCGGGTCGGGGACTACGCGGAGGTGTACGCGGACGGGCGGCGGGGAGCGAAGGTCACCGGCACTGCGGGACGGCCCAAGGGGTGCGCGGACTCGGATGAGATCAAGAACTGGAGGAACGGGCAGAGCTATCTGCTCTGCAACACCTTCCTGATCCCCGCGCGGGCGAGGTCGGTCAAGGTCATGTGGACGCAGATCGGCGGCGAGCCGTTCGTCTGGACGTTCTGAACGGGGCGCTTTGAACGGGGGGCTGAACCGGGCGTTCTGAACCGGGCGGCGAATCATCGGGGTTGAGCCCCGCAGGGCCTGTGCGGCTAGACGGGCAGGACCGAGGCCAGGAAGGGCTCCACGGCGCGGCGCCAGCCGTCCGGCTGGTCGTAGTGGACGAGATGGCCCGCGTCCACCACCTCCGCATACTGCCCCCGGGGCAGCACGCGGACCATCTCCTGCGCCTCCGCGCGGCCCAGCTCACCGTCCAGCCCGCGCACGACCAGAGTGGGGCACTCGACCAGCGCGAGCTCCTCCCAATGGGCATCATGGACCCAGATGTCACGGATCTTCAGCATCTGACGGCAGGAGAACGCCGGGCGCCAGCCGTCCGAGCGCTCGGCCATGACCTCGGCGAAGAAGTCGCCCCGGGGCGGATTCGGCCGCTCCAGCGTCGGGTCGTCCTCACCGAACCACTTGCGCACATCGGCGAGCGTCGCGAACGGCACCGGCCAGGAGCGGAACCACTCGGCCCACTCGCGCTGCGAGGCGGAGCCCAGGGCCGAGGCCCGCATATCGCAGATGACCAGCGCCCGGACCAGATCGGGGCGGCGGGCGGCGAGCTGCCAGGCGGTGAGGGCGCCCATGGCATGGCCGATCAGGGTCACGGGGGCGAGGCCGAGCTGCTCCACGGCCGCCTCGGCGTCGTCCACATAGGTGGAGCGGTCGAACGGCCCCTCGGCCGGCTTCTCGCTGCGGCCATGGCCGCGCTGGTCGAGGGCGACCGCCCGATGGCGGGTGGAGAGCCAGCGGGCCGTCTCCGCCCAGTGGGCGGCCCGGCCCAGCAGCCCATGGAGCAACAGCACTCCGGGGCCCCGCGCTCCCTCGCGGCCAGCGCCTGCCTTGGGCGGATCGGTGAACTCCCAGGCGGCGAGCCGCACGCCGCCGGCCCCGCTCACTTCGATACGTCGCACCATGTGGTCTGGCACCTCCAACCCTCTCTCGAACACCCTCACAGTATCGAACTCATATTCGAACACGGGGCATTGCCGTCCAACACCCCTCGTTCGAGTGACCGTGCTCGGGGATTGATCGTCTGCACCCTGGGGAGACAGCTAGCGGGAGGCGGACTGCTCGGGGAAGGGCGTCCGCGGGGGACGACCCTGGGAGCTCGGGGCTCCGGGTCACCAGGGCCCCGGGGCGCACCGGCCGCGTTCGCGCGGTCCGTGCGCACCGGGGCCCAGCGGGGGGACATGGGGAAGCGGGGCCCCGGCACCTGACGGCACCGGGGCCCTCGCTCAAGAACACCCCCTCGGCGGCACAGCCCATAGGGCCCACCGGACCCCCTCCCCTGACGATCCGAGCGTCAGCGACAGCGTCGCACGCGGCGGCCCGGCCCGCTCGGTTTCTGTCGACTCCGGTATCGGGAAAATCCGTCGTCGCAGGTCGTGACGGCCGAATGGCTTGAACCGGGTGTATTCGGTCAGCGTGTCGAGGCGCGGGAGGCTGTGCGGGGGTGTGTTCGCCCGGTGTTGGGAAGGGAGGTCAGCGCGGCGTTGGAAGCGAGGTCAGCTCGGTGTTTGGGAAGGCAGGTCAGCGCGGCGTTGGGGAGCGAGGTCAGGGAGCGTCAGCGCTTGGCCACGAAGACATGCGAGGCGATCTCCGCCTCCAGCTCCGCCGCCTCACCGCTGCTGCCGACCAGCACCCCGCCCGCCGACTCGGTGACGCTCACCACGGAGCCCGGCTGCACCCCGGCCCGCCGCAGGGTGTACATCACCTGGGCGTCGGCCTGGATGGGCTCGCCGATGCGGCGCACCACCACCGTCTTGCCCTCCGAGCCCGGCTCCAGCTCACGCAGGCTCACCATGGACTCGTCCAGGAACGGATCGGCCTCGGCCTTCTCGCCCAGCTCCTCCAGGCCCGGAATCGGGTTTCCGTACGGCGACTCGGTCGGATGGCGGAGCAGCTCCAGCACCCGCCGCTCCACCGCCTCGCTCATCACATGCTCCCAGCGGCACGCCTCGGCGTGGACCTGCTCCCACTCCAGCCCGATCACATCGACGAGCAGGCACTCCGCGAGCCGGTGCTTGCGCATCACGCGCGTGGCCAGCCGGCGGCCCTCCTCGGTCAGCTCCAGATGACGGTCACCCGCGACCGTGACCAGCCCATCGCGCTCCATCCGCGCCACTGTCTGGCTGACCGTCGGACCGCTCTGCTCGAGCCGCTCCGCGATCCGGGCGCGCATGGGGACCACGCCCTCCTCCTCGAGCTCGAGGATGGTGCGGAGATACATCTCCGTGGTGTCGATCAGTCCGGACATGCGTGCCCCTCGAAGTGTCGTGCGGTGGCCCTCAACCAATTCTGACGCATCCCACCGACAACGGGGTCGAGTCGACCCCTTCCGCCGCAAGGGACCGGGCTGCTATTCACAGCGTCATGATCGAAACCCCCCACAGGGAAGGCGACGCGTTGATGAGCGAGTCCAAGCCGGCCGGGCAATTCTTCGACGCGGCCATCGGCCTGCTGCGGCAGGTGCGGGACGAGGAGGGCGAGCATATCGCCGCGGCGGGCACCCTTATCGCCGATACGGTCGCCGCGGGTGGCCGCCTCTTCACGTTCGGCGCCGGGCACTCCTCCCTGCCCGCGCAGGATGTCGTCTACCGCGCGGGCGGGCTCGCGCTGATGAACCTGCTGCCGGTACCGGGCGCGGTGGGCGTGGACGTCGTCCCCGCCACCCTGGGCAGCGCGCTCGAACGCGTCGACGGACTCGCCACGACCGTCCTCGACAGCAGCCCGCTCCAGGCCGGGGACCTGCTGATCGTGATCTCGCTGTCCGGGCGCAACGCCCTGCCCGTGGAGATGGCCATGAGCGCGCGGGAGCGCGGCGTCAAGGTGATCGGGGTGACCTCGGTCGGCTACGCGACCGGCACGACCTCGCGCAACCCTTCCGGTGGCTTCCTCAAGGACCACTGCGACCTGGTCGTCGACAACAAGATCGCGGTCGGGGACGCGGAGCTCACGGCGGACGGCGTCGGTGCGCCCTTCGCGCCCGCGTCCACCGTCGTGACGAGCGCGATCATGCAGTCCATGGTGGCGGCCGGGATCGGGGAGCTGGCCGAGCGCGGGATCGAGCCGCCCATGCTGAGGTCGGGGAACGTGGACGGCGGGCACGAGTGGAACCGTAAGGTGATGACCGACTACGGGGACCGGATCTTCTACCGGCGGTGAGACCCTCGCCGGGAGCCTTCGCCGGCGGTGAGACCCTCGCCGGGAGCCTGGCGGTGAGCTCCTGCGCGTGGTGGTCCCCGCCGGTGAGCCCTTACCCGCGATGAACTCTTACCGCCGGTGAGTTCCCCGCGTTGAGTCCTTACCGGCGGTGGGCTCCTACGGGCGATGGCCCTCCGGCGGTGACAGTCCGCCGCCGGTGGGCTCCGCCGCGGTGATCCGCTACCGGCCCGTGCCCCTTCGCAGGCGACCGGCGTGCGGCGCCCCCGGCCCGGGACTTCAGCGCCGACCCAGGGCGTCAACGGCGGCCCACGGCAAGATCCACCGAGGCCGCGACCCGGGCCGCGACGTCCTCCGCGTACGTCGCGTCCGTCCGGTCGAAGGCCCGGCGGCTGGAGGTGCGCAGGAAGGTGACCACGCCGAGGGTGCGGCCGCGGCTGCGCAGCACCGCGCACAGCCCGTGCACCGCGCCCCCCGGCCACTTGCGGGCCGCCGCCCACTGGGCCGCCCCCGACTCGTCCGAGCGTCTCGCGCTCGCCCGTACCGAACCGCAGCGCTCGACCGCCTGGAGCGCCGGATGGCCCTCCGGGTAGGCCAGCGGGATGCCGCCCGGGACGACGGGCGGGCAGGGGCCGGGGGCTCCGGTGGGCGTGGCCGCCGCCCGGACCAGCCGGATCCGGTCGGCCGGGGCACCCCGCGGCGGGTCCAGGACCAGGTCGATCAGGGCGTGGTCGGCGAAGCCCGCCAGCGCGAAGTCCAAGTGGACCGAGGCGGCCTCCATCGGGTCCTCGCATTCGGCCGCCGCCCGCGCCGCCCGGTGCAGCTGGTTGCCCCGGAAGCGCATCCGGGCGCTCTCCTGCTCCCGGCCCTTCACCTCCGTCACGTCCTGGAAGATCCAGGCCACTCCGAGCGGCGCCGGTTCCTCGGTGAGCGGTGAGGCCAGCCGGAGGAAGCCGCTGCGCCAGCAGCGGCGCCGCGCCGCCGCCCCGCTCCCGCCGCGGTCGGTGCCCTCGCCGCGCACCGCCTCGTCGTCGTCGAGCAGTTCGTAGCGCACGCCCTCCGCGCCCTCGAGGCCGTCCGCCGCGTCGGCGTCGGCGTCCCGCAGTGTCACCCACAGTTCGGTGGGCGCCGGGGGCGCGCCCTCCGCCAGGACGTGCTGGAGCGCGGCCTCCGCCTCCTCCACGCCCTGGTCCAGGAAGTCGCCCAGCGGCCGGCCGGGCGCGGCCTTACGGGCGGTGCGCAGCGCGCCCGCCGCGTTGGCGTTGACGACGGCCACCCGCAGATCCGCGTCGACCAGGACCACGTTCCACGAAGCGTCGTCCAGCAGCGCCTCGCTCAGCGCGATCGACCGCTCCAGGTCGACCTGCGCGTGCACCTCGCTGAAGGCGCAGTACACCCCGGCAGGGCGGCCGTCCGCGCCCGGCACCCCCGAGGACTGCGTACGGACCAGGACCCGGCCGCCGTCCTTGGTCAGCAGCGCGAACTCGTGCACCCGGCGTCCCGTGGCGCCCATGGCCTCCGTAAGGCGCGCCTCGACGTCCCGGGCGTCCCCCGGGCGGGCCGCCCAGCCGCCCAGCCCCTTGCGGCCGACCGCCTCCGCCGCCGTCCAGCCGAGGATGCGCTCGGCCTCGTGGTTCCAGTGGGTCACCGTGCCGTCGGCGTCGAACGCGCACAGGGCGGCGTCCATCCCGTCGAGCAGCGCGGCGAGCAGTTCGGAGTCGGGCCGCTCGGGGCCGTCCGGACAGTCGGGGTGGCCGGACGCCGACGGGGCCGCGCCCGGCTGTCCCGGGACGCCCCGCGAGGACCGGGCGGAACGCGCGGGACCTGCGGGTTCGGAACGTTGTGAAGCGCTCACCTGACACCCCTTGCTGGACGTGGCTGTCTGTGGTGGGGCACGTCGGACATTGAACTCGAACGTGACACGCGCCACACCGCATTCGTCGAAATCGTTGCCTCACGGAAATTCGCTTGTGTGTGGCAGGAGGGGGTTCTTAGTGTGTCGGTACACGAGAAGGGAGGTGGTTCGGCAGATGTATGAAATCCGGACGCGTGAGGTGACTGCGGGCTAGCAGTCCGTCGTCGCGCTCAGCGCATTCGCCGGACTGGCGCACCAGAGGTGCGCGGCCGGCCAATCCCAAGCAGTCACCCGACCCGCGGGTCGCCGGTACGTCCGACCGGCCCCCTTCCGCCTCAGGGCGTCAGGGGACAGACCCGCGGGTTGTCCGCGTTCTCAGGGCGTTCTCAGGGCGTTCTCAGGGCGTTCTCAGAGCCGAGCGCCGAGCACGAGGTGGCCCCGCACGAGGCCCTTACCGCCGTCGGCGCGCCCCTTACGGACGCAACGCCCTTACGGCCGTCGGCGCCCCCTTACTGGCACAGCCGCCCCACTACGGGTACAGCCGCTCGACCCGCCAGCCGCCCTCCTCCTCGGGCAGCCGGACATACCGCAGCCGGTCGTGCAGCCGGTTCTCCCGGCCCTGCCAGAACTCCACCGCCTCCGGCACCACCCGGAACCCGCCCCACTCCGGCGGCACCGGCACCTGCTCGCCCGGCGGGTAGCGCTCCGCCAGCTCCTCGTACGAGCGGTCCAGTTCCTCCCGCGAGTCCACCACCGTGGACTGCGAGCTCGCCCACGCCCCCAGCTGCGAGCCGTGCGGCCGGGTGCGGAAGTACGCCGCCGTCTCGTCACGGCCGGTGCGCCGCGCGGTGCCCGTCACGATCACCTGCCGGGCGATGGGGTGCCAGGGGAAGAGCAGGGCGACATGCGGGTTCTCGCCCAGCTCACGGCCCTTGCGGGAGCCGTAGTTGGTGTAGAAGACGAAGCCGCGCTCGTCGAAGCTCTTCATCAGGACCGTGCGGGAGCTGGGGCGGCCCTGCGCGTCGGCCGTCGAGACGACCATGGCGTTCGGCTCGAAGAGCCCGCTGCCGACGGCGTCCTCGAACCACCGGGTGAACTGCCCGAACGGATCACCCGCCAGGTCCGCCTCGCCGAAGCCGGCCGCGCGGTAGTGCTCGCGCATGGCGGCCGGGTCGTACGTACGCGCGGAGGAAGCCGAGGGCTCCGAGTCAACGTGAGGCACGGGCATATCTTGCAACATCATCGGTCCGTCGCACGGGCGGCCCCGGAGGAGCGCTCTCCCTCCCCCTCCCCGGCACCCCGTAACCCTCCCGCGATCCGGAGGAGATGTGCCACTTCTCACGCTTCCCCATGGGCAGCGTACGCACCAGACTGAGCGGACCACGCGCCGCCTGTTCGGCGCCTGGGCAGGCACCACCCCCCGGTGTCCCGGAGGTCACTCCCCACCACGGTTGGGTGACCACCACCCGCACGGGGCACATCACGGAGTGACCGGTACCGACCGCGAGCCGTGTCAGGCGGCCGCGTAACCGTTCCGGCACCGTCCGCCGCCGACCGTCGTCCGCATCATGAGGAGCCGCCTGATGTCCGACTTCGTACCCGGACTCGAAGGAGTCGTCGCGTTCGAGACGGAGATCGCCGAACCCGACAAGGAAGGCGGCGCGCTCCGCTACCGAGGCGTGGACATCGAGGACCTGGTGGGCCATGTCTCCTTCGGGAACGTCTGGGGTCTGCTGGTCGACGGCGCCTTCAACCCGGGGCTGCCGGCCGCCGAGCCGTTCCCCATCCCGGTCCACTCCGGGGACGTCCGGGTCGATGTGCAGTCCGCGCTGGCCATGCTCGCGCCCGTCTGGGGCCTCAAACCGCTGCTGGACATCGACGAGGAGCAGGCCCGTGAGGACCTGGCGCGCGCGGCGGTGATGGCCCTGTCCTACGTGGCCCAGTCGGCCCGTGGCCAGGGGAAGCCGATGGTGCCGCAGCGGGAGATCGACAAGGCCGGAACCATCGTGGAGCGCTTCATGCGGCGCTGGCGCGGTGAGCCGGACCCCAAGCATGTGGCCGCCGTCGACGCGTACTGGACCTCGGCGGCCGAGCACGGCATGAACGCCTCCACCTTCACCGCCCGCGTCATCGCCTCCACCGGCGCCGATGTGGCCGCCGCGCTCTCCGGCGCGGTGGGCGCCATGTCGGGGCCGCTGCACGGCGGCGCGCCCTCCCGGGTGCTCGGGATGATCGAGGAGATCGAGCGCACCGGGGACGCCACCCGCTACGTCAGGCAGGCCCTGGACCGGGGCGAGCGGCTGATGGGCTTCGGCCACCGGGTCTACCGCGCCGAGGACCCGCGGGCGCGGGTGCTGCGGCGCACCGCCAAGGAGCTGGGCGCACCGCGCTTCGAGGTCGCCGAGGCGCTGGAGCGGGCCGCCCTGGACGAGCTGCACAACCGCAGGCCGGACCGGGTGCTGGCGACGAACGTGGAGTTCTGGGCGGCCATCGTGCTGGACTTCGCCGAGGTTCCGGCGCCCATGTTCACCTCGATGTTCACCTGCGCCCGTACGGCGGGCTGGAGCGCGCACATCCTGGAGCAGAAGCGGACCGGCCGTCTGGTGCGGCCGTCGGCCCGGTACGTCGGCCCCGGCACGCGCAGCCCGCACGAGGTCGACGGCTACGGGGACACCGCCTCGCGGTAGGTCAGCTCGGAGTGGGTCAGCCCGCGGTAGGTCAGGGGGCGGCCGGGGCGGGGTGGTTGCCACCCGGGTGGTCGCCGGCCGGGTGGTCGTCCGGGTCCTTCGGGGTCAGGATCCCCTCCAGGATCCGCGACCACTGGGCCACCACCCGCTCCCGGCGGTGGCCGTCGTCCGTCAGCAGATTGGCCAGGCCGAGGCCCCGTCCCATGTCGAGCAGGCCCTGGACGGCCTCCCGGACGCCCGGCACCGATTCGTCGGCGCCCAGCAGCTCCACCGCCATCCGATGGGTCTCCCGGCCGATCTTCGCCTCGAGGGCGGTCACCCGGGCGCCCAACTGCTCCTCGTACGAGGCCGCCACCCACAGCTGGAGTGCGGCCCGGAAGAGCGGGCCGGTGTAGAGGGTGATCAGCGCCTCGACCACCGCGGGGACGCGGCCCTCCCCGTGCGGGGCGGGGAGGGCGCGCAGCTCCGCCGAGCGCTCCTCGGCGACATGCTCGACGGCGGCCGTGAAGAGGTCCTCACGGGTCGGGAAGTGGTGCTGGGCCGCGCCCCGCGACACCCCGGCCCGCTCGGCGACCACCGCGACCGTGGAACCGGCCCAGCCGCGCTCGGCGAGGCAGGCCACGGCGGCCTCCAGCAGCCGCCTGCGGGTGGCGCGGCTGCGGTCCTGCTTGGGGTCGCGCAATGCCGTACGGGGGGTCATCGGGACGCCCCGGCGGGGCCCGTGTTCCCTGCGGCCCCCTTGTCCCCCGCGTCCGGTATCGCCCCGGCGTCGGAAGCCGTCCGCCGCACCCACACCGGCTCGCGCCGCTCCAGGAACGCCGTCATGCCCTCCCGGGCCTCCTCGGAGGCGAAGAGGCGGGCCGACAGCGCGGCCAGCGCCTCGCCGTCCCGGTCGAAGGCGCGCAGCACATCGGCGGTCACCAGCCGCTTGGACTCGGCCAGGCCCTGCGGGGAGCCCCGGCGCAGCCCGTCCAGGACCGGCGCCAGCGCCTCGTCCGCGTCCCCCTCCGGGTCCGCGAGCGTCACCAGCCCGATCCGGGCCGCCTCGGCGGCGTCGAACCGCTCACCCGTGAGGTAGTAGCGGGCCGCCGCGCGCCGGTCCAGCCGGGGCAGCAGCGGCATCGAGATGACGGCCGGGGCGAGGCCGAGCCGCGCCTCGGTGAAGGCGAAGCTGGCGCCGCGCCCGGCCGCCGAGATGTCGCAGGCCCCGAGCAGCCCGAGCCCACCGGCCCGTACGTGCCCGGTGACGCGGGCGACCACCGGCTTGGGCAGCTCCACGATCGACCGCAGCAGATCCACCAGCCCGGACGTTCCGGACGCCGAGGGCGGTTCGCTCAGATCCGCGCCCGCGCAGAAGGTGGTGCCGGTGTGGGTGAGCAGCACCGCCCGCACCCGGTCGTCCCGCCCGGCCGCCGCCAGCGCCTCGCGCAACTCGGCGACCAGGCGCGAGGAGAGGGCATTGCGGTTGTGCGGCGAGTCCAGGGTGAGGGTGGTGATCCCGCGCGCGGAGGCGGACCGTACAAGGGGCATCGGCGCTCCGGACGTGGCGGAGCCTCCGGTTGGCGGGACAGCGTCGGTCGTGGGGCCGTCGGTCATGGGGCCGTCGGTCATGGGGCGGTCGAACTCCTTTCCCTGGCGCGCAGTTCACGCCTGAGGATCTTGCCGGTGGCCGAGCGCGGCACGGCGTCCGTGAACTCCACGCGGCGCACCTTCTTGTACGGGGCCACCTGTCCGGCAACGTACGCGAGCAGGTCGTCCTCCGAGATCCGGGTCCCGGGCCTGGGCACCACATACGCCTTGGGGATCTCATTGCCCGCCCCGTCCGTCACCCCGATCACGGCGGCGTCGACGACGGCCTCATGGGCGAGCAGCACGGCCTCCAGGTCGGCCGGGGCCACCTGATAGCCCTTATATTTGATCAGCTCCTTCACCCGGTCCACCACATACAGCCAGCCGTCCGCGTCCACGTGTCCGACGTCGCCGGTGTGCAGCCAGCCCTCGGCGTCGATCATCGCGTCGGTGTCCTCGGGGCGGCCCAGATAGCCCTTCATCACCTGCGGTCCGCGGATGACGATCTCGCCGTCCTCGCCCACGGCCAGATCCGCGCCGCTGTCCGGGTCCACGATGCGCATCTCGGTGCTCGGGAGCAGCTTCCCGACGGTCCCGGGCGGGGCGTTCTTCGCGTCGCGCGGCACCAGATGGGAGCCCGGGGACAGCTCCGTCATCCCGAACGCCTGCAGCAGCGGCGGTACGCCGAGCCGCTGGGCGCACGCCTCCGCGAGCCGGGCGTCCAGCGGGGCCGCCGCGCTCAGCACATACCGCACCGACGACAGGTCATGGCCGTCCACCGCCGGGTGCTTGGCGAGTGCGAGGACGATCGGCGGGGCCACATAGAGCGCCTGGGCGCGGTGCTTCTCGATCGCCGCGAGGAAGGTGTCGAGTTCGAAGCGGGGCAGCACGATCACCGTGCCGCCGTTGCGGAGCGGTGCGTTCATGAGCGCCGTAAGGCCGTAGCTGTGGAAGAACGGCAGAACGGCCAGCACCCGCTCCCCCGGCCGGTTGGGCACCAGCGTCTCCACCTGCGCGAGGTTGGTGGCCACGTTGCGGTGGGTGAGCATCACGCCCTTGGGGGTGCCGGTGGTGCCGGAGGAGTACGGCAGGACGGCGATGTCCTCGGCCGGGTCGATCTCCACCACCGGTTCGGGCGCGGTGCTGCTCAGCATGGAGCGCAGCGAGCGATGGCCGCTCGCCTCGTCGCACACGAAGATCTCCCGTATCCCGCCCGCCCGTTCGGCAGCCTGCCGGGCCACGCCCAGCAGCGCCGAGACGGTGATGATCCAGGACGCGGCCGCGTCCCGGAGCTGCTTGGCGAACTCCTCCGGCGTGGCCAGCGGATGCACCGTGGTCACCGCGGCCCCGGTGCGGGTGGCGCCGTAGAACGCCGGTGGGTACATGATCGAGTTGGGGCTGTGCAGGGCCACCACATCGCCGTTGCGCACCCCCGCCTCGGCCAGCGCGGCCCCGATCCGGCGCGCCGCGCGGTCCAGCGCGGCGTAGCTCAGGGCCGCCCCGGTCACGCCGTCCACCAGCGCGGTCAGGTCGCCGAACTCCTCGGCCGCGCGGGCCAGTACGGCGTCGTGGATGGGCAGATCGACGGGCGGTACATCGGGATACTCGCTGCGCAGCACCATGGCCGCTCCCCTCAGCTCTGATGGACCTACCTGTCCGTTCTGCCCTACCCGCGAGCTCCCTACGACTTCGGCGGGCCCGGCGCCGAGCGGGCCGGCCCGGCGCCCGCTCCGTACGACTTGGGCCCGCTCAGTACGACTTGGGCAGACCCAGGGTCTGGTGGGAGACGTAGTTGAGGATCATCTCCCGGCTGACGGGGGCGATCCGGGCCACCCGGGCGGCCGTGATCAGCCGGGCCAGCCCGTACTCGGCGGTCAGGCCGTTGCCGCCGAGGGTGTGCACGGCCTGGTCCACCGCCTTCACCGCGGCCTCCCCGGCCGCGTACTTGGCCATGTTGGCGGCCTCGCCCGCGCCCGCGTCATCGCCCTCGTCGTACAGGTACGCCGCCTTCGCCATCATCAGCCGGGCCAGCTCCAGCTCGATATGGGCCTGGGCGAGGGGGTGGGCGATCGCCTGGTGGGCGCCTATGGGCTCCTTCCACACCTGGCGGGTGCGGGCGTAGTCCACGGCCTTGTCGAGCGCGTAGCGGCCCATCCCCAGCGCGAACGCCGCCGTCATGATGCGCTCCGGGTTGAGCCCCGCGAACAGCTGGAGCAGCCCGGCGTCCTCGTCGCCCACCAGCGCGTCGGCGGGCAGCGTCACGTCGTCCAGCACCAGCTCGAACTGCTTCTCCGCGGCGGCCAGTTCCATGGGGATGTGGTGGTGGGAGAAGCCGTGGGTCTCGCGCGGGACGATGAACAGACAGGGCTTGAGCTTCCCGGTCCTGGCGTCCTCGGTGCGGCCGACGACAAGGATCGCGTCGGCGTTGTCCACACCGGTGATGAAGACCTTACGGCCGTTGAGTATCCAGCCGCCGCCCTCGGCCCGGCGGGCGGTGGTGGTGATGCGGTGCGAGTTGGATCCGGCGTCGGGCTCGGTGATGCCGAAGGCCATGGTGATGCTGCCGTCGGCCAGACCGGGCAGCCAGCGCTCCTTCTGCCCGGCGGTGCCGAACCGGGCGATGACGGTGCCGCAGATGGCGGGCGAGACGACGAGCATGAGCAGCGGGCAACCCGCCGCGCCCAGCTCCTCCAGGACGATGGACAGCTCGGTGATGCCGCCGCCCCCGCCGCCGTACTCCTCGGGGAGGTTGACCCCGAGGTAGCCCAGCTTTCCTGCCTCGGCCCACAGTTCGGCGGCGCCGTCGCCCTCCTGGGGGCCGCCCGGGGCATGTCCCTTGGCGAAGGACGACACCGCGGCGCGGAGCGCCACGCGCTCCGGGGTGTCCACGGGCGTGTGCGGGCTGGTCATGGACGGCTCCTCCCACGTGCGTGCGTTGTGCGGGCCGTGTGCGCTGTGCTGTGCGGGCCCCTTGCGGTGCGTTGCGCGGTCCGGCTGTGATGCGTCGCGTGGCGGGCCGTCGCGGTCCCGCGCGGCCCGTACGGAGTGTCCGGGCTGTGCGAGCTGTGCGGCCCGTACGGACTATGTGGCCCGTACGGTGTGCGGGGCCGGGTCACTCCCCCGCCGCCACGACGGCGAGCAGGGCTCCGACCTCGACCTGGCGGCCGGGGGCGGCGTGCAGGGCGGTGAGCACCCCGGCGGCGGGCGCGGCGACGCGGTGCTCCATCTTCATGGCCTCCAGCCACAGCAGGGGCTGACCGGCCTCGACCCGGTCCCCGACCGCCACCTCGGCGACCCGCACCACCGTGCCCGGCATGGGCGCCAGCAGCGAGCCCGGTTCGGTGCGGGCGGTGGGGTCGGGGAAGCGGGGCAGCGCGGTGAACACATGGCCGCCCTGGGGCGTGTCGACATAGCGGCGGTCCCCATAGGCCGTCACCTCGAACGTCCGCCGGACCCCGGCCACGACGAGGGCGACCCGCGCCGGGTCGGCGGCCCGCCCCGGCTCGGCGGCCCGCCCCGGCTCGGCGCTCAGCAGCCGGACGTCGGAGAAGCCCTCCGCGAGCAGCCCGTCACGGGTGAGGCGGTAGCGCACCTCGTGCTCGGTGCCGCCCGGTTCCGCGCGGTAGCTCCTCAGCTGCGGCTGGGAGGGCACATTGCGCCAGCCGCCCAGCCGCCCGGCCACGGTCGCCGGCCGCCGCGCCGCGTCGGCCAGGGCGGCGGCGAGGGCGGCGAGCGGAGCCGCCTCGTCGTCATCCGAGGCGGCGGTCAGCTCGGGCAGATGGCGTTCGAGGAACCCGGTGTCCATACGGCCCGCCGCGAACTCCGGGTGGCGCAGCGCCCGTACGAGCAGCTCGCGGTTGGTCACCGGGCCGTGGATCCGGGCCCGCTCCAGCCCGTGGGCCAGCCGCCGCACCGCCTCGGCCCGGGTGGGGGCCATGGCGATGACCTTGGCCAGCATCGGGTCGTAGTGGACGCCGATCGCGTCCCCGCCGTCCGGCCCGGAGTCCACCCGCAGCCCGGGGATCTCCAGCCGGTGCAGGATCCCCGTCTGCGGCCTCCAGTCGCGCGCCGGGTCCTCGGCGTACAGCCGCGCCTCGATCGCGTGCCCCCGGGGCTCCGGAGGCTCGGCGTCGAGCCGCTCCCCCTCCGCGATCCGCAGCTGGAGCGCCACCAGGTCGAGGCCGTGGATCTCCTCGGTGACCGGGTGCTCGACCTGGAGGCGGGTGTTCATCTCCAGGAAGTACGCCCGCCCCGAGGGCGAGACCAGGAACTCCACCGTGCCCGCGCCCTCGTAGCCGATCGCGCGCGCCGCGTTCGCCGCCGACTCGGCCAGGGTGCGCCGCAGTTCCTCCTCGAGACCGGGGGCCGGGGCCTCCTCGATGACCTTCTGGTGGCGGCGCTGGAGGGAGCAGTCGCGGGTGCCGAGCGTCCATACGGTGCCGTGGGTGTCGGCGAGCACCTGGACCTCGACATGGCGGGCGCCCTCCATATAGGGCTCCACGAAGATCTCGCCATCGCCGAAGGCGGAGGCCGCCTCGGCGCGGGCGGAGTCGAGTTCGGCGGGGAGCGCGGCCAGTTCGCGCACCACCCGCATGCCCCGGCCGCCGCCGCCCGCCGCCGCCTTGACCAGCACGGGCAGATCGCCGGTGGTGACCTCCGCCGGGTCGAGCGGATCGAGCAACGGCACGCCCGCCTTGCGCATGATCTCCTTGGCGCGGGTCTTGGAGGCCATGGCCTCCATCGCCTCGGGCGGCGGCCCCACCCACACCAGCCCCGCGGCCCTTACGGCACGCGCGAAGTCGGCGTGTTCGGAGAGGAAGCCATAGCCGGGGTGGACGGCGTCGGCCCCGGCGGCCAGGGCTGCCTTCACCAGGAGGTCGCCGCGCAGATAGGTGTCGGCCGGGGCGTCGCCCGGCAGCCTTACGGCGGAGTCGGCCTCGCGCGCGTGGGGCGCGTCGGCGTCCGCGTCGGAGTGCACCGCGACGGTGGCGATGCCGAGGTCACGGCAGGTGCGGACGATTCGCCGCGCTATCTCGGCGCGGTTGGCGACCAGGAGGGAACGGATCACGGGTTCCTCACTCACATCCGGAAGACGCCGAAGCCACCGCGCGCGCCCTCGACCGGCGCGGTGTGCAGGGCGGACAGGCACAGGCCGAGCACGGTGCGGGTGTCGCGCGGGTCGATGACGCCGTCGTCGTAGAGCCGCCCGGAGAGGAAGAGCGGCAGCGACTCGGACTCGATCTGCTGCTCCACCATGGCGCGCAGCGCGGCGTCGGCCTCATCGTCGTACGGCTGCCCCTTGGCGGCGGCGGACTGCCGGGCGACGATCGACATCACCCCGGCGAGCTGCTGCGGCCCCATCACGGCGGACTTGGCGCTGGGCCAGGCGAAGAGGAAGCGCGGGTCGTACGCCCGGCCGCACATCCCGTAGTGACCGGCGCCGTACGAGGCGCCGATGAGCACCGACAGATGCGGGACGCGGGAGTTGGAGACGGCGTTGATCATCATGGCGCCGTGCTTGATGATCCCGCCCTGCTCGTAGTCGCGGCCGACCATATAGCCGGTGGTGTTGTGCAGGAAGAGCAGCGGGATGTCGCGCTGGTTGGCGAGCTGGATGAACTGCGCGGCCTTCTGCGACTCCTCGCTGAACAGCACCCCCTGGGCGTTGGCCAGGACCCCGACCGGATAGCCGTGCAGCGCGGCCCAGCCGGTGGCCAGGCTCCGCCCGTACAGCGGCTTGAACTCGTCGAAGTCCGAGCCGTCGACGATCCGGGCGATCACCTCGCGCGGATCGAAGGGGACCTTCAGATCGCTCGGAACGATGCCGAGCAGCTCCTCGGCGTCGTACTTCGGCGGTTCGGCGGGCCCCGGATCCGGGTGCGCCTTGCGCCAGTTGAGGCGCGCGACCACCCGGCGGGCCTGGCGCAGCGCGTCCGGCTCGTCGGTGGCGAAGTAGTCGGCGAGCCCGGAGGTACGGGCGTGCATCTCGGCGCCGCCCAGCGACTCGTCGTCGCTCTCCTCGCCGGTGGCCATCTTCACCAGCGGCGGACCGCCCAGGAAGACCTTGGAGCGCTCCTTGACCATGATCACGTGGTCGGACATCCCGGGGATGTACGCGCCTCCGGCGGTGGAGTTGCCGAAGACCACGGCGATCGTGGGGATTCCTGAAGCGGACAGCCGGGTGAGATCCCGGAACATCGCCCCACCGGGGATGAAGATCTCCTTCTGGGAGGGCAGATCGGCGCCGCCGGACTCGACGAGGCTGACCAGCGGAAGCCGGTTGGCGCGCGCGATCTCATGGGCGCGCAGCGCCTTCTTGAGCGTCCAGGGGTTGCTGGCCCCGCCGCGCACGGTCGGGTCGTTGGCGCTGATCAGGCACTCCACACCGGAGATCACCCCGATACCGGTGACGATCGAGGCCCCCACCGGATAGTCGCTGCCCCAGCCGGCCAGCGGCGACAGCTCCAGGAAGGGGGTGTCCGGGTCCAGCAGCATCTCGATCCGCTCGCGGACCAGCAGCTTGCCGCGCTTGCGATGGCGCTGGACGTATTTCTCACCGCCCCCGGCGAGCGCCTTGGCGTGCTCGCCCGCCAATTCGGCGAGCTTGGCGAGCATCGCCTCCCGATGGGCCGTGTGGTCGGCGCCTGCGGGGTCGAGCGCGGACGCGAGCACGGTCACAGCGATACCTCCGGTATGTCCAGACGGCGAGAGGGCGGCCCATCGCCAACGGCTGCCGCCCGGGGGCCGGAACGGGGGTTCACAGCAGTACCTCCGGTATGTCCAGATGGCGGGAGCGCAGCCATTCGCCGACGGCCTTGGCCTGGGGGTCGAAGCGGGCCTGCGCGGCGACGCCCTCGCCGAGCAGACCCTCCACGACAAAGTTCAGGGCCCGCAGCCGGGGCAGCGGATGGCGGGTGATCTTCAACCGGGCCGTCTCCGGGAGCAGTTCGCGCAGCCGGTCGACGGTGAGGGTGTGGGCCAGCCAGCGCCAGGCGTCCTCGCCGCGCGCCCAGACGCCGATGTTGGCGCTGCCGCCCTTGTCGCCGCTGCGGGCCCCGGCGACCGCGCCCAGCGGGGCACGGCGGGTCGGGCCCGGCGGCAGCGGGGGCGGCAGCGGAGGCTCGTCCACCGGACCTCCGGCAGCGGGCGTGGTGGGCGCCGGGGGAACGGAGAGCCGGGAGCCGTCGGGCAGCACGGCGGTGTGCGGCACAGTGTCGGCCGGGGTCTCCACGGCCTCGAAGACGCCGTAAGGGGAGCCCTTTCCGGGCGGGGCGGTGACATGGAAGCCGGGATAGCTGGCGAGGGCCAGTTCGACGGCCGCGCCGCTGATCGCCCGCCCCACCGCATCCGCGTCCCGGTCGCGGACCACCAGCCGCAGCAGGGCGCTCGCCTCCTCCTGCACGGCCGCGTCAGAGTGGTCGGTGCGGGAGAGGGTCCAACGGACGTCGGCGGGGCGGCGCTTGCTCATCGCGCCCTCCATCTGGTCCCGTACGAGCGCCGCCTTGGCCTCGATGTCCAGGCCGGTGAGCACGAACACCACCTCGTTGCGGTGGCCGCCGAGCCGGGTCAGCCCGGTCTTGAGGGTGCGGGGCGGCGCCTCGCCCCGTACGCCATGGACGCGCACCCGGTCCGGGCCGTCCTGGGTGAGCCGCACCGAGTCCAGCCGGGCGGTGACATCCGGGCCCGGGTAGCGGGCGCCCGCCGTCTCGTAGAGGAGCTGGGCGGTGACGGTCCCGACCGTGACGGCGCCGCCGGTGTGCGGATGCTTGGTGATCACGCTGGAGCCGTCCGGGTGGAGCTCGGCTAGGGGGAAGCCGGGGCGGCGGAGGTCGTGCTCGGTGAAGAAGGAGTAGTTGCCGCCGGTCGCCTGGGTACCGCACTCCAGGATGTGCCCGGCGACCACGGCTCCGGCGAGCGCGTCCCAGTCGTCGGCGGCCCATCCGAAGTGCGCGGCGGCCGGGCCCGTCACCAGCGCGGCGTCCGTCACCCGCCCGGTGACCACCACATCCGCGCCACCGCGCAGACAGGCCGTGATCCCGGCCCCGCCGAGATACGCGTTGGCGGTGACCACGCCCGGCCCCCAGTCGCGGGCGCCGAGGAGGTCGTCGCCCTCGACATGAGCCACCCGGCAGCCGATCCCGAGCCGCTCGGCGAGCTCGCGGATCGCGTCCGCCAGCCCGGCCGGGTTGAGCCCGCCCGCGTTGGTGACGAGCCCTACGCCACGCTCCATGGCGAGCCCCAGGGTGTCCTCGAGCTGGCGCAGAAAGGTCGTGGCATAGCCCCGCGCCGGGTCCTTGGCGCGGTCCCGGCCCAGGATGAGCATGGTCAACTCGGCGAGATAGTCACCGGTCAGCACGTCCAGGGGCCCGCCGGTGAGCATCTCGCGCAACGCGTCGAA
>NZ_JAAAYH010000800.1:0-1741 GCF_018035285.1 Streptomyces sp. MK37H
GGCCAGGGTCCGACGGCTGATCCTGAGGCTGCTGCTGGCCGGGGTCCGACGGCTGATCCTGGGGCTGCTGCTGGCCCGGGTCCGAGGGCTGATCCTGGGGCTGGTCCTGCGGCTGCTGCTGACCGGGATCCGAGGGTTGGTCCTGAGGCTGCTGCTGGCCCGGGTCCGACGGCTCGTCGGAGGGCTGCGACTGCTGCGAGGGGGTCCCGGACGGGCGCTCGGTCTCCAGCGGGGTGAACCTGTCCGACGGCTTCATGGTGACCTTCGGCGCCTCCCGCAGCCGCGGCGCGTGCTGCTCGCCCGGCATCGCCAGGAACGAGGGGTAGTCGGCGCGGACCAGCACCGTGTCCTGCGGGTCGCCGCTGCCGTCGCCGTCACCGAGCGGGCGCTTCAGGAGCTGGGCCTTGCCGATCCCCACCAGGACGATGTGCTTGGCTTTCTTCGTGGCCGGCCGGATGACGGTCACCGTGCTCCGGGAGAAACCGTTCCACTCGGGCCCGGTGAAGGTCGGCTTGGCGTTGCGCGGCGGGGCCGAGACTTTTACCGGATTTCCGGGGTCGCACTTCACGACGGGCAGACCGCGCTCATCGACGAAAACCGCCGTTCCGGCCTGGAGAACGGCGGACACCGGCTTCACCCCACCACGGTAGCCGTAGGTCTTCGCGTAGGTGTCGGAGCGCAGGGTGACGCTCGTGAGGCGGTTGACGAAATCGGGGATGCCGTCGGGCGAGATGTGCTGGACCTTGCTCCAAGCGGCGCCCTTCTGCTTGTCGGCGTCGAGGTCATGGAGCAGTCCCTGCCGGTCACAGGGCTGCCGGTTCCGGACGCCGGCGTAGAGACCGGGGGTGTTGCCACGGAAGGCGCGCCCTCCGTTGGACGGCGAGACCACGTGTTTGCGGTCACGGCCTACGGAGGAGGTGAACGCGGGGACCGAGGTCTTTCCGACGGGTTCCCGCCGGTATTCGACCGTCGAGGCGTATCCGGGGGCTTCGCCGGGCGCCTCTTTGGCGGCTTCCCCGGATGCCTTTTCGGAGGAGGAGACCATCCCAAGGACCACCACAACGGCGACCACGACGACGAAACCGACGACGAATGCTGAACGACGCGAGGTGAGGTGCCATGAGATCGAGCGCATTTCCGCCTCCTTCCCTTACCTCGCCCCCTATCCTGCGCTCGTTCCGCACACCCCCGCTTCCCCCGAAACCTTGACATCTCACCCCACCTTCGGGGGACTTGAGCCCTGTTTGCCCGTCGCCGCTCGCAGAACCGCCCCCGGTCCGGGGTGCACCCGGACCGGGGGCGGTCACTACCCCTCGCGGTCTGTGCGCGGCGAATCCGCCGACCATGTCGGATCTTCACCGCGTATCTAGACTAAACGGACGTGCTCCAGTTGGCAGCAGAACGGACAGAAGATACGGACCGGAGTAACGGACCGCAGTGACGGACGGCAGCCGAGGAGGACCGGATGAGCGGCCCTGTCGTGGCGGGGGTCGACGGCTCCCGGCGCAGCCTTACGGCGGCCGAGTGGGCCGCGCGGGAGGCGGCGCGGCGCGGGGTCGCGCTGCGCCTCGTGCACGCCTGTCCGCCGCTGCCGCGCAGGGTCTCGCCGGTGCCCGGGGTGGACGCCTGGCAGAACGTGGGCGAGCAGATGCTCGGGCAGACGGTGGCCGACTTCCGGGCGCGCCTTCCGGAGCTCGGGATCGACGGGGAGCACACCGCCGCCGAACCTGCCGAGGCCCTG
>NZ_JAAAYH010000801.1:0-1740 GCF_018035285.1 Streptomyces sp. MK37H
GTCACCCTCCTCCGCGCCCGTGGCCTCCCACAGCCAGTGGCCCACGTTGCGTACGATCAGCGGGCTCGGCTCGGGCACCCGGCCCGCGTACTGGATGCCGATGAGCTGCTGCTCGGGCGCGGTCTCCCGCCAGAGTGCCGAGCGGCCGGGGCCGCGGCGCTTGCGGCAGGTCAGCAGCCGGGCCGGGCCGGAGGGCGAGGCGGCGAGCTCGACCTGCCAGTACATGGTGTTCGCGGAGAGGAAGACCAGCGAGGTGCCGCTGTCGCGGGCCGCCTCCACGGTGTGGCGCATCGGCGCCGACCAGTACTCGTCATGGCCGGGGAAGACCAGCCCCCGGTAGCGGGCGGGGTCGACGCTGCCCGCGTGCAGATCGCGCATCTCGGCGTAGGCGAGGTCGTAGCCGTAGCGCTCGGCCCAGCGGATGAAGTCGTACGCGTGCCCCACATGGAGGGGCAGCCCGGCGCCCGCGTACGGCCGGTCGAAGGAGACCGTGGTGGCCGCCTCCGACTCACCCAGCAGCTTTCCCCGCTCGTCCCAGGCGTGGTAGAGGCTGGCGCCGGTCCGGCCGTCCTCCGGGTAGAGGTTGTACGCCTGCCAGGTGAGGTCCGGCAGGACGAGGAGGAGGTCGGCGGGGCGGCTGTCGCGGACGGTGAAGGGGATGTGGCTGCGGTAGCCGTCCAAGGTGGTCAGCACCGCGACATACGCGCCGGGCTTCCAGTACGAGGGGATCTGCATCCGCCAGGACAGCCACCAGTGGTGGCAGGAGACGGTGCGGTCGGCGGTGAGCGGGGACGGCTGGACGATCCCGGACAGCCGGGGGCTGGTGGTGATCTTCAACGCGCCGGTGCCGTCGTAGTAGCCGATGCGGTAGATGTCCACGCTGAACTGCTGGGGCGGGTCCACCGTGATCCGGAAGTCGATGGCCTCGCCGGGGGCCGCCGCGGAGGTGGAGGGGAAGCCCTTGATCTGCCGGTAGACATCGTCGGCGGTGCGCGGGCCGGGGATCCTGGTGGGGCCCCTCGCGCCGATCCGCTCGGTCGCCCGCGCGTCGGCCCCGGAGAGATGGACGTGGTCGACGTACCACGGGACCACCCGGCCGGTGTCGTCGAAGTAGTTCTCACTGTCGCGCAGCCAGGGCAGCGGGCCCTGGCCGAAAGGATCCGTCACCGCGTGAGCGAGCGCTCCCGACTCCCAGCGCCGGATCTGGTCCGTCCCCACAACTGCTCCCCTCCCTGCGTACCCGGCGGCGCCACGCCTCGCTGTCCTCACACACCGCACCGCCGCGGGTCCGGCCTTGTGGGCCGGGCTGCGGGGCCGGGTCTCGCGGTTCGGGCCGGTTGGGCCGGAACTCCTGGGCCGGGCGACAGCGACCGGGCCAAGCACATCACATTACGCACCTACTCCGTCACCGATAGTCGCTAAATTGCCGGAACAGACACCGAACGCGCGACAAGGGTGCACATAGGAGCGGTATTCGCCGGACTCCGCGCCGCTACCCCAGCCGGACGGGCTTCTCCGGGCGGACCCCCACCTCACCGAGCCAGGCGCGCAGCGGCCCGTCGTCGCCGTCCTCCACCAGGCTCAGCACCGGATGGGCCAGATCGGCCCGCCGCCGCCCGCCGACGAGCAGCGCGGGCCCGTCGAGCCAGTCCAGGCCGGGGGCCGCGCCCGCGGTGTCCACGGCGGCGCAGCAGACCATGGCGGTGACGTGGTCGGCGAGCAGCTCCCGGCCGGTGCGGG
>NZ_JAAAYH010000802.1:0-1736 GCF_018035285.1 Streptomyces sp. MK37H
GGCGGTCCAACACCTGATCGGGAGCCATTCACGCATCTCTGTTGTCAATGCTGGCCGGGTGTGGATCGGGGGTCGCGTCGGTCACCATGTGCGGGTGAACCGGGACCTCGAACCGCGCCTGCTGCGCGCCTTCACCGCCGTCGCCGACGAACTGCACTTCACCCGCGCCGCCGCCCGCCTCTACGTCGCCCAGCAGGCCCTCAGCCGCGACATCCGGCGCCTGGAGCGGGAGTTGGGCGCGGAGCTGTTCGTCCGCACCACCCGCCAGGTCGCCCTCACGGCCGCGGGCGAACGGCTGCTGCCGTACGCCCGGCGGGTGCTCCAGGCCCAGGACGATCTGGCGGCGGCCTTCAGCGGGGCCGAACACCGCCCGCTGCTGGTGGACGTGAGCGCCCCGGTGAGCACCGGAAGCCAGGTGCTGGCGGAGGCGCGGCGCCGCCTCGGCCCCGAGACCGAGCTGGTGGCCCGCTTCCACAGCGGGCTGGCCGGGGCCGCCGCCGAACTCCTCGCTGGACGCCTCGACGTCTCCTTCGGCCGGGCCCGCGGCCTCGACCCCGCCATGCTCGCCCGGCTGGACCACCGGCTGATCCGCTACGAGCGCATCGCCGTGGTCCTGCGCGAGGACCACCCGCTGGCCCGGCTCGAGGAGATCCCGCTGTCGGCGCTCGCGGGCGAGACCCTGTACGCGGCGGCGGGCAACGACACCACCACCGAGTGGACGGGCCTGGCCGCCCAGCTCTTCGCGGGGCGCGGGATCGCGATGGCGGAGCCGTTCCCGGAGATCGACGGGGACGAGGAGTTCATCCGGGTGGTGACCAAGCGCCGCTGGTCGGTACTGGCCAGCGAGGTGTTCACCCACCTCCCCGGCGCGGTGCTGCGCCCCCTCGCCGAGCCCGTTCCGCTCTCACCGGTCTCCATCGTATGGCGCAAGGGCCTCACCCACCCCGGCCTGGACGCCCTCCACGCCGCGGCCCGCGCGCTCGCCACCACGTCCGGCTGGCTCCACCGCCCGCCGGGCTCCTGGCTGCCGCGCCCCGAGGCGGACTGAACGGTCCGCGGGAAGTGCCCCGACCTGCCGTCGATCGAGCCGCTTGGAGCCGGACGAGAGCCGCTTGGAGCCGGACGAGAGCCGCTTGGAGCCGGACGAGAGCCGCTTGGAGCCGGACGAGAGCCGGTAGAGCCGGACGAGAGCCGGCTTGGCGGTGTACATCCCTTGCCCGCGCCGCTGTCGTCACCGGGCCGGCTGTCGGAGGCGTGGTCTACGGTGGGGATCGTCCTGGCCCCCTTGGGCTCGTAGAGCCCCTTCAGCCCCCTGAGCCCCTTCAGCCGAGTGCGAGGAGAATCCGGAGTGACCCCCGAGCAACTGCGGTCCTTCTGCCTCTCCTTCAACGCGGTGGTGGAGGAGTTCCCGTTCTCCCGGCACCCGGAGGTCTCGACCTTCAAGGTGCTCGGCAAGATCTTCGCCCTGACGACGCTGGACGCCCGTCCGCTCACGGTGAATCTGAAGTGCGACCCGGCGGACGCGGGGCGGCTCCGTGAGGGGCATCCGGATCTGATCGTCCCGGGCTGGCACATGAACAAGCGCCACTGGAACACGGTGACGGCCGACGGCGGCCTTCCGGACCGGCTGGTCCGGGAGCTCATCGAGGACTCCTACGACCTGGTGGTCGCGGGGCTGCCGAGGGCCGAGCGGCTCCGGCTCGACCGGCCGTGAGGGTGCCGTCGGCCTCGAGGGT
>NZ_JAAAYH010000803.1:0-1733 GCF_018035285.1 Streptomyces sp. MK37H
CCACCCTGATCGAGCTGGTAGGGTTCTACCCGTCGCCGCAAACAACAGCGACAGGCCCCCGTAGCTCAGGGGATAGAGCAACGGCCTCCGGAGCCGTGTGCGCAGGTTCGAATCCTGCCGGGGGCACCTCGCATGAGGTGCCAGCAGACCCCGCCATCAGCCCAGACGCTGAGTGCGGGGTCTTCGCATATGCGCGGCCGGATGCGGCGGGGGCACACACGCCAGTGATCACGTGGTAACCGCGACCGTTGGCGTCACCGACGCCTCGCGGCGGCGGCAACGCCCGTCACCCCGACCCCGTACGCGCACCGAGCAGATCCCGCATCGACTCCGCAGCCCGGACGGCCGCGTCGGCACAGCAGTTGTTGAACGGGACGTGCACCTGGTCGGCCCTTCGACCATCCCGCGAAGAGACGGAACCCAATCCTTCAGTTCCCCCGGCGCGTAGATGTGGCGAAACCGCTCCTCCTTACTGCCAGTACCCCAGGCGTCATTGCACCCAAGGAAGCGCGCCACGGCCAGCCGGGGTGAGGTGACCGGAGGTATGGAGGCGGGCAGCGTCTGAGTCATGTCCACGGCCACAGCGGCCATGTCCCAGTCGGCGAGCGCCGCCGCGGTCGCGGCACGCTCATCCTTCGCCCACCAGCCGGGATGTCGGAACTCCACGGCGACGGGTCACCCCGCCATACGTCGGGCGCATTGTTTCGAGGAACGCCTTCGCCCGTGCGTCGCCGGGTGCGAACCAGGGCGGGAACTGGAAGAGCAGGATGCCGAGGCGTTCGGCATTCTTCAGCGGCTCGAGGGCTCCGCTGAACCGCTGCCACACCTCGTCGAGCAGCCCCGGATCGAGGTCCTCGTACCCCGCGCGCCGGCCCTGCCGCCCGGCCGGCGCGGGACGCAGATCGACGGGCAGAGCGTTCGAGCGAGTCGGGTGCCCGGTGAGCAGAGAGAAAACCTTGACGTCGAAGCGGAAACTGTCCGGGGTGCGCTCGGTCCACAGGGTGCTGTTGCGGGTGCCGGGCAGGGAGTAGTACGTGGCGTCGACCTCCACCACCGGGAACTGGGCGGCGTAGTGCCGCAGCCTCCCCTCCGCGTCGCGCAGCCCCGGCGGGTACCAGCCGCTGGACAGCAGAGCGCGGTCCGTCCATGAACAGGTGCCGACCAGAATCTCGCCCATGCCGTCCCGGCTACCCCATGTCGGAGTGGACAGCACCGCCGCGACGCCGGACCGCCACTCAACGGCCGTGCAATCCGGGGAAGTTCGATGTCGGCCGCCATGAACGGCGACCGCCGTCGACCAACGCGGAAGGCGCTCACCATCCCGGTACCTGACACTAAGCCAGGGGCCAGGCGCTGCCGCGACGCGCGCGTCGCTACCCCCACTCGATGTTTCGAGGCCCAACCGCCGGGCAATCTAGGAAGATCGTGCACTTGTCATGAACGCGAAACTCCTTACGTTGGGCGTCTCGCACCTTTGCCCTGCTAGCCACGGCGCTGATGTGCCTGATCCCGTGGTCCCCCACCGCAAGCGCCCACGGGTCGGTGATCGACCCGGCGTCCCGCAACTACGGCTGCTGGCAACGCTGGGCAAGCACTTCCAGAACCCCGTGGTCACCACGACCGGCAAGTACGCCCCCGGCCAGAACTACTCCATCAACGTCAGCACCTCCGGCTACACCGGCCGCCACGTCGTCTACACGATCTGGCAGGCCTCGCACATGGGCCAGACGTAC
>NZ_JAAAYH010000804.1:0-1724 GCF_018035285.1 Streptomyces sp. MK37H
GGGTGGAGCGAGGGCGCGCGGCGGCTGCTGGGCTACCGCGCCGAGGAGGTCGTGGGGCGGCCGGCGGCCGAGCTGCGCGCCGAGACGGCCGCCGGGGGCGGCAGCGGCGAGACGGCCGCCGTGGACGGCGGCGGAGACACCGGCAGGGGCACCGCCGGGGACAGCGGCAGGGGCACCGCCGGGGACAGCGGCGAGGGCGCCGGACCGTGCCTGGCCCACGGGCCCCGGTGGAGCGGCCGGATCGCGCTGTGCCACCGGGACGGCCATCCGCTGGAGGTCGAGCTGCTGGCCCACCGAGATCCACTGGACGACGGACCCGCGGGCTGGCTCCTGGTCTCCGCCGCGCCCCAGGAGCCACTCGCCCAGGAGCCGGGCGTACCGGCGGACCACGTGTTCGCCCAGTGCCCCTGCGTCCTGGCGCTCTTCGACACGGAGCTGCGGCTGGCACGGGCGAACGCCTATATGCAGGCCGCCACCGCCCGCAGCGAGGAGCAGATGCGCGGGCTGCGGCTGACGGAGCTGGTCGGCCACGGGGAGAGCGACCGGGTCGAGTGGGCCATGCGACGGGTGCTGGAGAGAGGCGAACGGCTCGAGCTGGAGACGCATCTGCGGGAGCCGGGCGATCGCCAGGAGCACGCCTGGTCGGTCTCACTGGCCCCGCTGGCCAACCGGACCGGCGGGCTGCGCGGCGTGTGCTTGGCGGCCCGCGACACCACCGCCGAGCAGGAGGCCCGGCAGCGGCTCCAACTGCTCAACGAGGCGGGGGCGCGGCTGGGCAGCCATCTGGACCTGGACCGGATCGCCCAGGAGCTGGCCGCGGTGGCGGTCCCCCGGCTCGCCGACTTCGCCAGCGTCGATCTGCTCACCTTCCTCCACGAGGGCGACGAGCCCCCGGAGGGGCCGCTGCGCGAGCCCGTCACCCTGCGGCGCGCGGCCCACCGGTCCATCCTCGACGGCGCCCCCGAGGCGCTGGCCGACGTCGGGGGCCTGGCCACCCACCCCGCGCACTCCCCCACGGCGGCGTGTCTGCTCAAGGGCCGGGCCGCACGGCACCAGGTGACGCCGTCCCTGCTGGCGAGCTGGGAGACCAAGGACCCCGGCCGGGCCGCCCGTATCCGCGAGCACGGGGTGCACTCGGTGATCGTGACGCCGATGCGCGCCCGCGGGGTCACCCTCGGCACGGCCCTCTTCGCCCGCCACCGCACCCCGGTGCCCTTCACCGACGACGACACGCTGCTGGCCGAGGAGCTCACCGCCCGGGCGGCCGTCTGTGTGGACAACGCCCGCCGCTATCTGCGCGAGCGCAGGACGGCCGAGACCCTCCAGCGCAGCCTGCTGCCGCAGCGGCTGCCCGAGCTGACCGCGCTGGAGATCGCCTCGCGCTATCTGCCCTCGGGCGCCTGGGCCGGGGTGGGCGGCGACTGGTTCGACGCGATCCAGCTGTCCGGCGCCCGCGCCGCCGTGGTGGTCGGCGATGTCGTGGGGCGCGGCATCCAGGCGGCCGCCACCATGGGGCGGCTGCGCACCGCCGTACGCACCCTGGCCGATATCGATCTGCCGCCCGGGGAGCTGCTGACCCACCTCGACGACATGGTCACCCGGCTGTACTCGGACGAGAAACCCGAGCACTTCTGGTCCTTCGGCGCCACCTGTCTGTACGTGGTCTACGACCCGGTCTCGCGCCGCTGCAGCATCGCCGCGGCGGGCCATCCCGCGCCGCTGGT
>NZ_JAAAYH010000805.1:0-1719 GCF_018035285.1 Streptomyces sp. MK37H
CGCGGGGAAGACCGACGCCTCGAGGAAGCGCGTCAGATACGCGCGGTCGGCGACCCGGCCCTCGAGCAGGTGGCGGACCCGCATCGCGCCGATCAGCTGCGTGGGGACGAACTCGACAGCGGGGTTGTCCGCCGCCACCTCGCCACGCTCCACGCCCCGGCGGACCATCGCCTGGATCGTCTTCACCTCGTGCTCGATCAGCGCGGCGCGCAGCGCCTGGAGCAGATCGGGGTTCTGCAGCGCGGCGTGCCCGAGGGCGTACACCAGCGCGGTGTCACCGCCGCACACCTCCCCCGCCTCGCCCACGGCCTCCGCGACGGCGCGCAGATCGCCCGCGAGGGAGCCGGTGTCGATGCCCTCCAGCGCGAAGGGGCGCTTGCAGGAGCGCAGCGCGGCGACGACGAGCTGGGGCTTGGTGCACCACTGCCGGTAGAGGGTGGAGCGGCTGGCGCGGGTGCGGGCGGCGACCGCCTCGATGGTGAGGGCCTCGTAGCCGCCCTCCTGGAGCAGGTCGAGGACCGCCTGATAGAACTCCTGCTCCCGCTCGGGGGTGATCTTGGAACGGCGCTGCGGCGCGTCCGTCTCCGGGCTCTGCGTCGCCATCGGGTCCTCCTCCTCGGTCCACCGGACTCCGGCTCCCCTCCCCGACCACGCAGTGTACCGACACATCCGCGTACCGATACACCCTTGTACCGATACGGCCTCGCACCGGTACACTCTCGTATCGATACGTCTGTGTGCCGATAGCACCGCTGGTGGCAGGCAGACAGTGCCCAGAGGAAGGCACGGTGGATGAACCCGACCGTCATAGCCGTAGCGCTCGCGCTCGCCTCGGCCGTCGCCTACGCGACCGCGGCCGTGGCCCAGGAACGGCTGGCCGCGGGCGGCCGGCCGGACCGCATGCCGCGGCTGCTGCTGCGCGGCGCCTGGTGGGGAGCGGTCGGCCTCAACTCCACCGGTGCCCTGCTGCATGTGGCCGCGCTGCGGTACGGACCGCTCACCCTGGTCCAGCCGCTCGGCGCGCTGACCCTGGTGGCGGCCGTCCCGCTGGGCGCGCGGCTCGCGGGGCGGCGGGTGGTCCGGGACGAGTGGCGGGGCGTGGTCCTCGCGCTGCTCGGCCTCGGCGCCCTGCTGCCGGTCACCGCCGGGGAGACCCCGCGCGAGACGCTGAGCCTGCCGGAGGCGGTCGGCCTCGCGGCCGTCGTGCTGGCGTTCATCGGGCTGTGCGTCCGGCCGGGGCGCAGGGAGAGCGGAACGCCGGGCCGGGGGCTGCGGTTCGCCACCGCGTCCGGGGTCGCCTCAGGCGTCGCCTCGGCGCTCACCCAGACCCTCACGGTCGCGCTCGCCGACTCCCGCGTCCCCGGGGCGGCCCTGGTGTCCTGGCGGGCCGTGGTCGTGGCCCTGCTGGTCGCGGTCTTCGCGGTGAGCGGTCTGCTGCTGTCCCAGAGCGCCTACGGCAGCGGCCTCGGCGCGCCCCTGGCCACCCTGACCCTGGCCAACCCGGTGGCGGCGGCCGCCATCGGGATCGTCCTGCTGGACGAGCGGTTCCGGGGCGGCCCGGGCGGCTGGGCCCTGGCCGCCGCCGGCGCGGCGGCGGCCGCCCGCGGGGTGGTCCTGCTCTCCCGGGCTCCGCAATCGGGGGTGGGGGTGCGCGGGGACACCGTGGTCGTACGGCAGTCCGCCGTTCGCGAGGCCGCCGTAGCCGTACCGGAGACCGCC
>NZ_JAAAYH010000806.1:0-1705 GCF_018035285.1 Streptomyces sp. MK37H
CCCGGCCACCGTCCCCATGGTCCCGGTCGACGTGCACGGCATCGCGGTCGGTTGCTCCGCCCACATCGGCCGGTACGGCTACGTGGCCTCCGCCCCGTACACGGCATCCGGCGCCCGCACCCCGCTCGTCATCAGCTGGCTGGACGCCGAGCAGCTCGCGGCCGTCGACGCCACCGAGTACCCCAACTACCGCCGCGTCCTGCTGCCCGGCAGCCGGTACCCGATGGTCATGCCGTCCGGCGAGCGGCTCCGCGGTGCGTACCTCTACGTCGGCGAGCGCGGAGTGCTGATGTCCCCGGACGGCACCGAACGCCCCCTCCCCGGCGGCGGCGACCAGAGCGCCCTGCTCACCCGGCTGCTCGCCGGTTCACTGCGGCTGCGCGCGCTCCTCGGCCCGGACCCCCGCGCCTGGGTCACCCGCGCGGGCGCCGACCCCGCCGTACGCGGAACCGGCACCCGGATCTTCCAGGAGGAGGGCTGGGCGCTGCCGCAGCCCGACCTCCTCCGCTGCCCGCAGGACGGGTAGCACGGCGGGTCCGGAGGGCCCGGCGGCCCCAAGAGTTACGATGCGCTCTCATCTTCCGAGTAACGGGAACCGTCAACACGCCGTTATCCTCCTAACCCTCACGGGGCGAGCACGCCCGACCCATGCTCATGAGGGGCGGAGAATGATCGAGGCAGTCGGCCTGACGAAGCGCTACGGCGCCAAGACGGCCGTGTACAACCTGTCCTTCCAGGTGAGGCCCGGCGCCGTCACCGGCTTTCTCGGGCCCAACGGGTCGGGCAAGTCCACCACCATGCGGATGATCCTGGGCCTCGACGAGCCCACCGCCGGTCATGTCACGGTCGGCGGCTACCCGTTCCGCAAGCTGCCCAACGCCCCCCGCCAGGTGGGCGCGCTGCTCGACGCCAAGGCGGTGCACGGCGGCCGCAGCGCCCGCCAGCACCTGCTCTGCCTGGCCCAGCTGTCCGGCATCCCGGCCCGCCGGGTGGACGAGGTGCTGGGCGTGGTGGGCCTCCAGAACGTGGCACGCAAGCGCTCCAAGGGCTTCTCGCTCGGCATGGGCCAGCGGCTGGGCATCGCGGCCGCCCTCCTCGGCGACCCGCAGGTGCTGCTCTTCGACGAGCCGGTCAACGGCCTGGACCCCGAGGGCATCCTCTGGGTCCGCAACTTCATGAAGCAGCTGGCCTCCGAGGGCCGCACCGTCTTCGTCTCCAGCCATCTGATGAGCGAGATGGCGCTCACCGCCGACCATCTGATCGTGATCGGGCGCGGGCAGTTGCTCGCCGATATGAGCGTCAAGGACTTCATCTCCTACAACTCCGCGGACTTCGCTCGCGTCCGCACCCCCGAGGGCGACCCGGGACAGCGCGAGAAGCTGACCGCCGCGCTGAGCGAGGCGGGCGGCCAGGTGCTGCCGGAGCAGGACGGCGCGCTGCGGGTCACCGGGCTGCCGCTGCCGCGCATCAGCGACCTGGCGCATGGGGCGGACGTACGGCTGTGGGAGCTCTCCCCGCACCAGGCGTCGCTGGAAGAGGCGTACATGCGGATGACGCAGGGCGCGGTGGACTACCGCTCGACCATCGACGAGCGCGCCGCCCTGCAGCAGCAGCTGCCGGGCGCGGTGCCGCAGGGCGCACCGTACGGCTATGCGCCGGGCGCTCCGGCACAGCAGATGGGCTTCCCGCCGGGGAGCGTACTGCC
>NZ_JAAAYH010000807.1:0-1693 GCF_018035285.1 Streptomyces sp. MK37H
CGCCGTCGTACGGCCTCCCCGGCCGTCGTGGCCCGGTTCGTGGACCGGTCCGTCGCCCGGACGCCCTCGCTCATGCCGCTCGCCCCGTTCTCTCCGGCCCGGTCGAATACCGGGCGGTAGCTTTCGTCGGAGAGTCTTCTACCGGCGGTTTTCCGGCCTCCGCAATCAGCGCCGAGCCCCCTTCGCGCCCACACCGCGGTTCACCTATCCGGGGCATGCGGCGGCTCATCGGTCCCGGTCATCGGCTCGAGCGCGGCGCGGTTTCGCGTTCGTACGGCCCCGTCGGCCCCTGTCCCACGAAAGGGGACCACCGGCCCTTCGCGGAAGGCTCGGGCGAGGGGATGGGCGATCGTATGCTGGTGGCCTATTGGTCTCTGATGAAAGCGGCAGCCATGCGCGTCTACGTCCCCCTGACCCTCTCCGCTCTCGCCGAGGCGTACAAGGAGGGCCAACTGGGGCCGATGCCGCTGACCGCCTACGCGGTCACCCCAGCGCTCCGCGAGTGGTATCTGTCCGACGACATCGAGGAACTGGAGTACGCGGCGCTGAGCCGGGCCGCGCAGGCGTCGCTGCGGCTGCTCGCCGTCGACCCCCGGGCGCCCCGCCGTCGGGTCGTGGTGGCCGTGGACGTGCCCGACGGGCAGGCGGTCGCCGATCCGGACCGGGGGCTGGACCAGTCCGCGCTGGGCGAGGTGCGGATCAAGGCCGCCATACCGCTCGCGAAGGCCGCCGCCGTGCACCTGGACGCCGACGATGCCGAGCGGGACGTCGCCGCGGCCGCCGACGCGCTGGGCGCCGCGGACCTCGGCGATGACGATGCGCAGTTCACCGTGGACGGCGCCGAGGATCACGAACTGCTCTGGTACGCCACCCAGGAGATCCCCAATCTGATCGATTGATGCCCGCTGTCCGACCCTCCGGGTACGGTCGTGGGATGGGGAAGAACCATGTGACGCACCTCGTCTGGGACTGGAACGGCACGCTGCTCCACGACATCGACGCCGTGATCTCGGCGACGAACGCCTCGTTCCAGGAGATCGGGCTGCCGCCGATCACCATCGAGCGCTATCGCGACCTGTACTGCGTCCCGGTGCCCCGCTTCTACGAGCGGCTGATGGGGCGGCTGCCCACCGACGAGGAGTGGGCGGTCATGGACGAGGCGTTCCACCGGCACTACTGGGCGCTGGCCGAGACCGCCGGGCTGGCGATCGGCGCCCGGCAGCTGCTCACCGAGTGGCAGGAGGCGGGTCTCACCCAGTCGCTGTGTTCACTGGCCCCGCATGAGTATCTGCTCCCCCTGGTGCGGACGCATGGCATCGAGCGCCATTTCGTCCGGGTGGACGGCCGCACAGGGCAGAGCAACACCGGCAAGGCCGAGCAGATGATGCGCCATATCGCCGCGCTCGAAGGGATGCCGCCGCAGCGGATGGTGGTGATCGGGGACGCCCTGGACGACGCGGTGGCGGCTCAGCATGTGGGGGCGCGGGCCGTGCTCTACACGGGCGGTTCGCACAGCCGGGCCAGCCTGGAGGCGGCCGGGGTGCCGGTGGTGGACACGCTCGAGGAGGCCGTACGGGAGGCCGAGCGCATGGCCGACGAGTGAGCTGGGTGAGACGAGTGGGACGAGTGGGGCCAGTGGGACCAGTGAGCCCCGTGAGACGAGTGAGCCGGGTGATATGAACCGGGGCCCGTG
>NZ_JAAAYH010000808.1:0-1690 GCF_018035285.1 Streptomyces sp. MK37H
CAGGCAAAGTTGAGCGGGCCGGCCGGGCCGGGGCGAACGAGCCGACCAGGCCGGGGTTGAGCGGGCCGACCGGCCGGTACGACGAGGAGTGACGCGCGATGAAGGACCGCCGCAAGGTCAGGGCCGGTTTCGCCGTGGCGGCGGCGCTGTGCGCGATGGCCGCGGCACCGGGCACGTCCCTCGCTGACGGCGCCGCCGGGGCCCGGGCGTACGAGACCCGCGGCACCCGGATATCCGGCTCCGACGGTGACGCGGGCGCCCCTTCCCTGGCGGCCGGCCGCACCTATGTCGACAGCGTCGGGCCGGGCGAGAAGCGGTACTACGGCGTGACGCTCGACACGAAGTCAGCCGCCTATGTCTCGGCGGTCGCGGCACCCCGGCCGGGCGCGGAGGTGACCTCGTACCGCGATGGCGTGAAGGTGACCCTGGAGAGCCCCGACGGGGGGATCTGCGGCACCGCCTCCCCGAAGATCGAGACGAGCGGCGTGGCCTATCCCCTGGCCGACTACGCCTCCCGCCAGATCGACTCCGGCCCGGCCTCCTGCCACCAGGCGGGGCGCTACGTGGTGACGGTGGAGCGCGAGGGCGGGTCACCGGACCCGGAGCGCTGGCCCGTGGAGCTCCGGCTGATGGTGGAGCCACCGGTGAAGGGCGGGGCCACGGGGGCGGCCCCGGAGGGGAGTTCGAGCTCGCCGTCGCCCGAGCCGCTGGACGGCACTCCCTTGCCCAGGCGTGGCGGGCGCGGCTTCACCGACGCGCCGACCCTGGGGACCGGGGTGTGGAGGGACGAGATCACGCCGGGGGAGACGCACTTCTACCGGGTGCCCGTGGACTGGGGGCAGCGCCTCTCCGCCGTCGCCGAACTGTCCGCCGACGGCAAGGACCAGAGCACCCGTCTGCTCGACCGCGCCCTGGCGCTGCACGCCTACAACCCGGCGCGCGGGCTCGCGAAGCGCGGTACCCCCGCCGCTCAGGACGGCGAGTCGCCCCGCACCCAGGTGGCCACCGCGCCGGTGGCCTACGGAAACCGGTATGCCAACACCGGTTCCACGGTCCGTGCGATGAGCTTCAGCGGTGGGTACTTCCTGGCGGTCACCCTCAACCCGCCGCAGGTGGCCCCGCATCTGAACAGCCCGGTGCCGGTCGTCCTGCGGGTACGGGTCGCGGGCGACGCGCGCGGCGGGCCCAGCTACGACAAGGACCCGGTCAAGGCGGGGTTCGGCCTCACGGCGGCCGACCGGCGGGCGGCCAAGCGGCATCCGGCCGCGGCGGACGGCGACCGGATGGGGAGTTCCGGCTCGGGCGCCGCCGACTCGAAGGACGCGCTGCGGGTGGTGGGGTACGCGGGGATCGGCACCGGGACGGCGCTGGTGCTCGGGCTCGGGGCGTGGACGCTCACCGCCCGGCGGCGGGCCTAGGCACAGCAGCGGTACGGGCCGCCGCCTGCTTGGTAGTTGGGGACCGCTTCGTGGTTGTGGCCTGGGGCGGGGTCAGCCCGCTGCCACCAGGGCCCATGCGCCGATGGCGAAGCACAGCGCCGCCACGATCAGGATCGAGAGCGTCGCCCTCCGGGACGGTCCGGGGCGCCGCCGCGCCGCCGGGGGAACCCGCGGCCGCTCCGCGGTGTATGGACGAGTAGAAGGAAAGTCACGCGGGGGCGGCGTCGGGGTCGGAGTCGGCGTGGGTGTCG
>NZ_JAAAYH010000809.1:0-1676 GCF_018035285.1 Streptomyces sp. MK37H
AATATCCGACGACACGGGCCGCGCATCCGGTGACGAGGAGCCGGCGCCTGACGAGAAGTCGGCGCCTGACGAGAAGCCGGCGCCGCGCGTCGCGCTGGTCTCCGGCGGCTCCCGCGGCATAGGCCGGGCCACCGTGCTCCGGCTGGCCCGGGACGGTTTCGATGTGGCGTTCTGCCATCGCTCCAGCCCCGACGCCGCCCGTGAACTGGAGGAGGAGGCGGTGCGGCTCGGCGGCGGGCGGGTGCTCGGCAGACAGACGGACGTCCGCGACGCGGGCGCGGTGCGCGAGCTGGTCGCCTTCACCGAGGAGTCGCTCGGTCCGGTCGAGGTCGCCGTCACCTCCGCCGGGATCACCCGGGACAATCCGCTGCTGCTGATGACGGACGAGGAGTGGAGCGGCGTCCTGGAGGTCAACCTGGACGGCACCTATCACCTGTGCCGTTCCGTGGTGTTCGGAATGATGAAACGCAAGGCCGGATGCGTCATCAACATCTCGTCCGTGGCCGGTGTCCACGGCAATGCGACCCAGAGCAATTACGCGGCCTCCAAAGCGGGGATCATCGGCTTCACCAAGTCGCTTGCCAAGGAGGTCGGCCGGTACGGCATTCGAGCCAATGTGGTGGCACCCGGCTTCGTCGAGACCGATATGACGGCCGAGCTCTCCGACCGGGTGCGCAAGGAGGCGGAGCAGAGCATCCCGCTGCGCCGCTTCGGCCGTCCGGAGGAGGTCGCCGACATGGTCGCGTACCTGGTCGGAGCGGAGTATGTGACCGGCGCGGTGTTCCAGGTGGATGGCGGCATCGTCCTCTGACGGGCACCGCCGCACCGCTGTGCGGGCGGTGCGCACGATGTGATCGCTCGCTGAACGAGCGTCACGCAGGAGACGGACGAGCGAGGGGGTACGGACGTGGCAGCCAAGCGCAGCAAAGTACCGCGGTTCTATTTCAATTTCCGCAGCCCGTACAGCTGGATCGCCTACCGTGATCTGATGGACCGCTATCCGGACGTCGCACAGGCGGTGGAATGGCACCTGTGGTGGGAGCCGGACGCGGACGGGGAGCGCCGTATGGCCGAACACGGCCATCACTTCCCCTATTCGGCGATGTCCCGGGAGAAGCATCTCTATATCCTCCAGGATGTGCGTCGGCTGACGACCGACCGCGGCCTCGCGGTCAGCTGGCCGGTGGATCACGACCCGGTCTGGGAGGTGCCGCATCTGCCGTACTTCCTCGCGCTCGACGCGGGGCTCGGCCCCGCCTGGATCGAGCGCGTCTACCGAGCGCGCTGGCAGGAGGGCCGCGACATCTGCGACCGTACGACCATCGCGGAGATCGCCGGGGAGCTGGGGCTGCCGGCCGAACGGGCGGCGGCGGCCGCCGATGACGAGGAACTGCGCGGTGGCCGGGGGCTCCAGGCCCTGGTCGCGCTCAGCGACGCCGGGGCGTTCGGCGTGCCGTTCTTCACCCACGGCTATGACAAGTTCTGGGGCGTGGACCGGCTGGCGGCCTTCGTCGCCTCGGTCCGCTCCGGGTCCGGGTCCGGCTCGGGGTCCGGCTCGGGGTCCGGCTCCCGGTCCCGGGACACGCCCCCCGCCGGGGCGCCGGACGCGGACTTCGCCGAGCTGTCTGACGCGGACTTCGCCGCCGCCCGGTCGGGCGATCCGGGCCATGCCGGAG
>NZ_JAAAYH010000081.1:0-25961 GCF_018035285.1 Streptomyces sp. MK37H
ACCTACGACAGCTTCGCCGCGAAGCCGAGGAACGCCGTGCCCGCGGCCGCCGAGAGCCCCGCCCGCAGCCGCCGGCGCCGCCGGAAGGTGGCGGCCAGATACGTACCGCCGAAGATCAGCACCGACAGATAGGTGATGCTGAACAGCTGCGCCCAGGCGCCCAGCGCCACGAAGGACAGCGCGGGATGGGCGTAGTCCGGATCCACGAACTGGACGAAGAAGGAGATGAAGAAGAGGATCGCCTTTGGGTTCAGCAGGCTGATGACCAGCGCCCGGCGGTACGGGCGCTCGCCCTCCGCGGACCCGATGGCCGTATCCACGGCCCCGTCCGCGCCCCGCGCCTCCGCCGCGTTCCGGGCCGCCTCCGCGGTCCCCGGGCGGCGGCGCCACAGGGCCCGCGCCCCACGCAGCATGCCCACCGCCAGCCAGGTCAGATAGCCCGCGCCCGCGAACTTGACCACCGCGAAGAGCACCGGGCTGGCATGCAGCAGCGAGGCCACCCCGCCCGCCGACAGCGCCATCAGCACGGCGTCGCCGCACAGCACCCCGGCCGCCGCCCGATAGCCGGTACGGGGGCCGCGGCGGGCCGCGACCGACACCACATACAGCGAATTGGGGCCCGGCAGCAGGATGATCAGCGCGAGACCGGCCAGATACGTCGAAAGATCGGTTATCCCCAGCACGATCGGCAGGATGACAGTGGTCCGCCGCGCCGCCCAGTCGGTTTCGCCATCCGGACTTGCACCTCACGCGACGTGAGGGAGCACCGTGGAACCCGTACCGAACAGAAGGAGAGCGGATTCGGCCATGAGCTATTCCGTGGGACAGGTGGCGGACTTCGCCGGCGTCACGGTGCGCACGCTGCACCACTACGACGAGATCGGGCTGCTGCGCCCCGGCGCGCGCAGCGCGGCCGGGCACCGGCGTTACGACGACGCCGACCTCGACCGACTGCAGCGGATCCTGTTCTACCGGGAGCTCGGCTTTCCGCTCGAAGAGGTGGCGGTGCTGCTCGACGACCCGGACATCGATCCGCAGGCCCACCTGCGGCGTCAGCACCGGCTGCTGTCCGACCGGATCGAGCGGCTGCAGGAGATGGCCGCCGCCGTCGAACGAGCCATGGAGGCGCGGAAGATGGGCATCAATCTGACCCCCGAGGAGAAGTTCGAGGTCTTCGGGGACGTCGACCCGGAGCAGTACCAGGAGGAGGTCGAGCAGCGCTGGGGGGACACCGAGGAGTACCGGGAGTCCCAGCGCAGGGCGGCCTCGTACACCAAGGAGGACTGGAAGCGGATCCAGATGGAGGGGGATGACATCAACAACCGCTTCGTCGCGCTGATGGGCGCGGGCACACCGCCGGAGTCCGAGGCGGCGATGGACCTCGCCGAGGAGCACCGGCAGTGGATCAGCCGCAACCACTACGAGTGCGGCCATGAGCTGCACACCTGCCTGGGCCGGATGTATGTCTCGGACCACCGCTTCACGGAGAACATCGACAAGGCCGGGCCGGGGCTGGCCGTCTACCTCCGGGACGCGATCCTCGCCAACGCGGAGCGGCACGGCTAGGGCTGCTAGAGGCATCCCTGGGCTGGCGACCAAGGGCGGGCCTCCTGGGCGGAGGGAACCAAGGGCACGCACACGGCGTTGATAGCTTTGGGCGGCACACTGCGAAGAACACTCAGTCCGCCCCAACCCTGCGGCCGGGCCTCGCACGAGCCTGCATTCCTCGACCCAGGAGCCTCCCCCGTGAACACCCTCGCGCTCGGCCCTCAGTGGCTGGACCCGGACTATCTGATCGAGACCTTCGGTCTGCTCGGCGTCCTGGCCATCGTTTTCGCGGAGTCCGGCCTGCTCATCGGCTTCTTCCTGCCGGGCGACTCGCTGCTGTTCACCACCGGCCTGCTGGTGACCACCAACGTGATCAAGCAGGATCTGTGGCTGGTGTGCGTGGCCGTGGCGGTCGCCGCGATCCTCGGTGACCAGGCCGGATATCTCTTCGGCCGCAAGGTGGGGCCGTCGCTCTTCCGGCGCCCCGACTCCAAGCTCTTCAAACAGGAGAACGTGGAGAAGGCGCATGAGTTCTTCGAGAAGCACGGGCCGAAGTCGCTGATCCTCGCCCGCTTCGTGCCCATCGTGCGGACGTTCACGCCGATCATCGCGGGCGTGAGCCGGATGAACTACCGCTCGTTCATCATCTTCAACGTCATCGGCGGTGTGCTGTGGGGCACCGGCGTCACCCTGCTCGGCTCGGCGCTCGGGAAGGTCGACTTCGTGCATCAGCACATCGAGCTGATGCTGATCGCGATCGTGCTGCTGTCGATCATCCCGATCGTGATCGAGTTCCTCCGGGCGCGCGGCAAGGCGAAGAAGGAGGCCGCCGCGCAGCCGGAGCCGCAGGGCCCGGCCTCGGGTTCCCCCTCCCAGGGGCCGCGCGGGCGCCACGCCAAGCGCTGAGCGGTCCTTCCACCAGGCTTCACATCCGTCACACACCGCCCCCACTTCTCCTTCGGCGGTCACCGCACCGCACAATGGGCTCCGGTGGCCGCCGATGTTGCATCCTTGGCTGCTGGGAACGTACGGGGAGGGCTGGTGAGGAGCGAGGACACGTGAGGTCGGACCGTCAGCAGATGCCGCGTGCCGTGAGCGCGGCGGAGACGGACACGGGGGAGCAGCAGAAGCCGCTGTCCGACGAGGCGCACAGCGCCTTCACCCCGCCCCTGGGCGTACCCCTGCCGCCGCCGCCCGAGGACGAGCACCCGACATCGGAGTTCGCCGTCCCCGACGGACTGACGGCGGAAGCCCCCGCCGAGCCCGAGGGCTCGGCGTTCGTGCCGCCCGCCGGGGTGAAGACCCCCTCGAACAACCAGACCACCGGCGGCTTCCCCGTCATCACCCCGCCGAACGGCATCCCCGTCGTCCGGCTGACCAAGGACGCCCCCTGGCAGGACCGGATGCGCACGATGCTGCGCATGCCGATCAGCGAGCGCCCGACGCCCGAGCGCGTCGAGCGGCAGGACGAGACGGGCCCGGCCGTGCCGCGTGTGCTCGATCTCACTCTCCGCATCGCCGAGCTGCTGCTCGCGGGCGGTGAGGGGGCCGAGGACGTCGAGGCGGCGATGCTCGGCGTGGCGCACGCGTACGGGCTCGACCGCTGCGAGCCGACGGTCACCTTCACCCTGCTGTCGGTCAGCTACCAGCCCTCGCTGGTCGACGACCCGGTCACGGCCAGCCGGACCGTACGGCGCCGGGGCACCGACTACACCCGGCTGTCCGCGGTCTTCCGGCTCGTGGACGACATCACCTCGCGGGACGACTTCACGCTGGAGGAGGCGTACCGGCGGCTCGCCGAGATACGCCGTAACCGCCACCCCTACCCCGGCTGGGCGCTCACCGTGGCCGGCGGCGGGCTGGCCGGCGCGGCGAGCATGCTGGTCGGCGGTGACTGGCCGGTCTTCTTCGCGGCCGCCCTCGGCGCGATGCTCGGCGACCGGCTGGCGTGGCTGGCCTCGGGGCGCGGGCTTCCGGAGTTCTACCAGTTCGTGGCCGCGGCGATGCCGCCCGCCGCGATCGGGGTGGCGCTCAGCCTCGCCAACTCCGGGCTCCAGGCGTCCGCCGTGATCACCGGTGGGCTGTTCGCGCTGATCCCGGGGCGGGCGCTGGTCGCGGGCGTCCAGGACGGGCTGACCGGCTACTACATCACCGCGGCGGCGCGCCTGCTGGAGGTCGGCTATCTGATCGTCGGCATCGTCTGCGGGGTGCTCACGGTGCTCTACGGGGGCCTCCAGCTCGACGCCAAGCTCAACCCGGAGGCGGCGCTGCGCCATGTGGAGCGGCCGTATATCCAGATCCTGGCGGCGATGCTGCTCGCGCTGACCTTCTGCATCCTGCTCCAGCAGGAACGTCACACCGTGCTGTTCGCCACGCTCAACGGCGGGGTCGCCTGGGTGGTCTACGGCGCGCTGGCCGACACCGCGGGCGTCCCGCCGGTGGCCGCCACGACCGTGGCCGCCGGGCTGGTCGGCCTCTTCGGCCAGCTGCTCTCGCGGTACCGATACGCCTCGGCGCTGCCGTACGTCACGGCGGCGATAGGGCCCCTGCTGCCCGGTAGCGCGACCTACTTCGGGCTGCTCGCCCTGGCCCAGGGCAACCTGGACCGCGGCATTCCGCACCTCACCCAGGCGGCGGCACTGGCCCTGGCGATCGCCATAGGGGTGAACCTGGGAGGCGAGGCCGCGCGCCTCTTCCTGAAGATGCCCGGCGCGGACACCGACCCCTCCGGCCGCCGCGCCGCCAAGCGCACCCGGGGCTTCTGACCGGGGCCCCGGGGCTGTCGCGGGGCTGTCGTCCCCGGGCCCGGAGAGCGCCGCCGCCCGGGCCCGGAAACGCGGGAGGGCGGGGCACCCGTACGGTGCCCCGCCCTCCCGGCGTGATCAGGACTCAGTGGCCGCCGGCGGCCTCGAGACGCTTGATGGACGCCTCCACCTCGGCCTCGGCCTCGGCGCGGCCCACCCAGTTGGCCCCCTCGACCGACTTCCCCGGCTCCAGGTCCTTGTAGACCTCGAAGAAGTGCTGGATTTCCAGGCGGTCGAACTCTGAAACGTGGTGAATATCACGCAGATGCTCCACCCGGGGGTCGGAGGCCGGTACGCAAAGCAGCTTGTCATCGCCGCCCGCCTCGTCGGTCATCCTGAACATGCCGATCGCGCGGCACTTGATCAGGCAGCCGGGGAACGTCGGCTCGTCGAGAATGACCAGTGCGTCCAGCGGATCACCGTCCTCGCCGAGGGTGTTCTCGACGAAGCCGTAGTCCGCGGGGTAGCTGGTCGACGTGAAGAGTCGCCGGTCAAGGCGGATGCGACCCGTCTCGTGGTCCACCTCGTACTTGTTCCGCGAACCCTTCGGGATCTCGATGGTGACGTCGAACTCCACGGGTGGCTCCTCCATGATCAACACATACGTCTGGTGATTAAGTGTCCCCCACGCAGGTGTGTGGTGGCGAAAGGGGCTGGTCGGTCGTGCCTGAAGCCCGATCGTGGCAGGTCAGGGAGTGGCTGAGCCACCGGCTGAGCCGTGGGCGACGCGAGTTGGACCGGATGCGCGGGCGTGGGCTGCGCGAGTGGCACCGCGTGCGCGCCCGTGTCCGGCGCGAATGGCGTAGTACGCCCCGCGAGCAGCAGCGGACGTGGCAGCTGGTGGCGGTCTCCGCCGCGACCGGCCTGGTCGTCGCCGTGGTGTCGGTGCTGGTGGCCGGGCCCTGGGACGGCGGTCAGCGGACGGCCGAACGCGCCCGCGCCGCCGAGGACGGTGTCCCGGGCGAGCGGCACGGCGGCCCGGGGCGCCCCGCGCCCAGCGCCGCGCCCGTCCTGGCGGCGCTCGGCACGCGGTCCGCGCCCCGGTCGCCGGACAGCGGCGGCGACGCCGTGCCGCCGCCCACCGGGGCGGGGCTCGCCGACACGCTCGAACCGCTGCTCAAGGACTCCGCGTTGGGCGGTGAGCGCTCGGTGACGGTGATGGACGTGACCACCGGTCAGCAGGTGTTCGGCGCCAAGGCGGGCACGGCCATCGTGCCCGCCTCGACGATCAAGCTCGCGACCGGTGCCGCGGCCCTCTCCGCCCTCGGCCCGGACCACCGCATCAGGACCAGCGTCGTGGCGGGCGCGGGCAAGGACGACATCGTGCTGGTCGGCGGCGGCGACCCCACGCTCACCGCGCGCCCCGTCAAGGGGGACGACCACCCCGCCGCACTCCGCCAGTTGGCCGATGACACCGCCCGGGCCCTGAAGAAGCGCGGCGCGGGCCCCTACCGGCTCGGCTATGACACCTCGCTCTACTCCGGGCCGAAGCTCCACACCATCGGCCCCAACGAGAACCTCTCGCCCGTCGTCCCCCTGATGGCCGATGAGGGCCGTAAGGACGACAGCGACCACGGCACGGCCCCGCGCGCCGAGGACCCGGCCGCCGACGCGGCCGGCGCCTTCGCCGCGATGCTGCGCGACCGCGGGGTCGAGGTGAAGGACGAGCCCCGGGCGGGCAAGGCCGCCAAGGGCGCCCGTACGGTGGCCTCCGTCCGCTCCCAGCCGCTGTCCTCGCTCGTCGAGCGGATGCTGACCACCAGCGACAACGACATCGCCGAGGCCCTGGCCCGGCAGACCGCCCTCGCCGCGGGCGAGCCCGCCAGCTTCGAGGGCGGGGCGAAGGCCGTGACCCAGCGGCTGCGCAAGCTGGAGCTGCCGCTGGGCGGTGCCCGGATCGCGGACGGCAGCGGGCTCGACCGCGCCGACCACGTCTCCGCCGGGCTGCTCGCCCAGGTGCTGGTGCGCGCCGCCGACCGCGACCACCCCGAACTGCGGTCGCTGCTCACCGGGCTGCCGGTGGCCGGTTTCACCGGCACCCTGCGCACCCGCTACGCCCAGGACGCGGTCGGCCGGGGCGTGGTCCGCGCCAAGACCGGCACCCTCACCGGGGTCAACAGCCTCGCGGGATCGGTCGTGGACGCGGACGGCCGGCTGCTGGTCTTCGCGTATCTGACCAACGGCACCACCGATGCCACCGGCGCCCAGCGCGCCCTGGACCGGATGGCCTCGGCCCTCGCCAACTGCGGCTGCCGCTGAGCTGAGGGGTGACCCGGACGCCGGGCGGCCGCCTGTGCGGACCCCGGTGTCCTCCCGGATGGGGCGCGGGCCACGTACCGTGAAGCCATGACGAGCATCGGTGGTGTGGAGATGGTCGACTGGAATCTCGCGGTCGCGACCGCGACCCGGCTGGTGCGCCCCGGGCCCGAGGTGAGCCGCGAGGAGGCGCGCGCGGTCGTCGCGGAGCTGCGCCGGCACGCCAAGTCCTCGGAGGAGCATGTCCGCGCCTTCACCCGGATGGCCGTCTCCGGCGGCCCGGCCTCCGACACCCCCGTCCTCGTCGTGGACCGCGCGGGCTGGATCAGGGCGAACGTGGCGGGCTTCCGGCAGATCCTCAAGCCACTGCTCGGCAAGATGCAGGACCGGCGCGGCGGACTGCCCGGCGGAGCGGTGCTGGGCGCGGTCGGCGGCAAGGTGACCGGGGTCGAGCTGGGGATGCTGCTGTCCTTCCTGGCCTCCCGGGTGCTCGGCCAGTACGAGACGTTCGCGCCCTCGACCCGAGAGCTGCCCGGTTCCCCGGGCGGCGGCCGGCTGCTGCTGGTGGCGCCCAACATCGTCCACGTCGAGCGCGAACTCGACGTGGCCCCGCACGACTTCCGGCTGTGGGTCGCGCTGCACGAGGAGACCCACCGCACCCAGTTCACCGCCGTGCCCTGGCTGCGCGACCACATCGAGTCCGAGATCCAGGCGTTCCTCGGCGAGACCGACGTGGACCCGGCCACCCTGCTGGAGCGGGTCCGCGAGGCCGTCCAGTCGCTGAGCGGCGGCCGTCCCGCCGACGAGGGTGACGAGGCGGACGGGCACGGCGCGCCCAGCATCATCGAGATCGTCCAGACCCCGGCCCAGCGGGAGATCCTGGCCCGGCTGACCGCGGTGATGTCGCTGCTGGAGGGGCACGCCGACTACGTCATGGACGGGGTGGGGCCGGAGGTCGTGCCGTCCGTCGCGGAGATCAGGGAGAAGTTCCAGAAGCGCCGGGCGAGCGGCGCGGGCCGGCTCGACCAGGCGCTGCGCAAGCTGCTGGGGCTCGACGCCAAGCTGCGGCAGTACCGTGACGGGGAGCGGTTCGTCCGGGCCGTGGTGAACCAGGTCGGTATGGACGGCTTCAACCGGGTCTGGACCTCGCCCAACACCCTTCCGACCAAGGCGGAGATCAGCAAACCCGCCGAGTGGGTCGCGCGGGTGCACCGCAAGGCGGAGTCCTAGAACCGGCACACCCCCGGCACACGCGGAAACGGACGAACGCCCCCTTTAATCACTCGTCCGAGGGACCGTTGGCGACGGGTAGGCGTGCGATGCTCGGGGAACAGCTCGCTTCTGTCACCATCGACATACGCAGCGTGACGAAAGGCTCGTACCGCTCGTACTCCTCGCACCCCCCGAGGCACCCCCTCGAATGACAGATGGGAAACGGACATGGGTCCCCATCCAGCGGTCGCCGCGATACGCCTCGCGGTCCGCCGCGTCCTCCACGACATCCTCGTCGCCCATTCGGCCGCTCCCTCGGCCGCCTCGTCGCCCTCCGCTCCCCCCTCCCGCTCTTCGGCGTCCTCCGCCCCCGGTCCCCGCGGCTCCGCCCCGCGGGACGACGCACCGCTCGTGCTCGCCGCCTGCTCGGGCGGCGCCGACTCCATGGCGCTCGCCTCCGCCCTCGCCTTCGAGGCCCCGCGGGCCGGGCTGCGCGCCGGCGGGGTCACCGTCGACCACGGTCTCCAGCAGGGGTCCGACGCCCGCGCCGCCGAGGTCACCGACCGGATGCGGGCCCTGGGCCTGGCGCCGGTCGAGGCGATCGCCGTGTCCGTCGGCCGGAGCGGCGGCCCCGAGGCCGCCGCCCGGGACGCCCGCTACGCCGCGCTGGACGCCGCCGCCGAGCGCCACGGCGCCGCCGCCGTGCTGCTCGGCCACACCCGTGACGACCAGGCCGAGACGGTTCTGCTGGGCCTCGCCCGCGGCTCCGGCACCCGCTCGCTGTCCGGTATGGCCTGGGTCTCCGGCACCGGCGGCCGCTACCGCCGCCCCTTCCTCCAGCTGGACCGGCACACCGTCCGCGAGGCGTGCCTGGCCCAGTCGCTGCCCGTCTGGGACGACCCGCACAACGTGGACCCCTCCTACACCCGCTCCCGGGTCCGCCACGAGGCCCTGCCCATCCTGGAGAAGGCGCTGGGCAAGGGCGTCGTCGAGGCGCTCGCCCGCACCGCCCAGCTCTCCCGTGACGACGCCGACGCCCTCGACGCCTGGGCCGCCCGCGCCGAGGCCGATGTGATGACCACCGCACCGGCGGCGGCCGGTGGCGCGCAGGCCGTGCACCTCGACACCGTCGGCCTGCACGGACTGCCCACCGCCGTCCGCCGCCGGGTGCTGCGCCGGGCCGCCATCGCCGCGGGCGCGCCCGCCGGTTCGCTCTTCGCCCGCCACATCGAAGAGGTGGACCGGCTGATCACCGGCTGGCGGGGGCAGCGGGCCATCAACCTCCCCGGCCGCGTCGAGGTCCGCCGGGAGGGTGGCAGACTGGTCATCCGGCAGGGCTGATCCGCCCGAGCCAGTTGAGCCGGCAATCGAACGAGAGTGGCGCGTGGACGACAAGGACATGGGCACCGACCTCAAGTCGGTCCTCATCACCGAGGAAGAGATCAACGCGAAGCTGGCCGAGCTGGCCGCCGCCATCGACGAGGAGTACGCGGACAAGGATCTGCTGATCGTCGGCGTGCTCAAGGGCGCGGTCATGGTGATGGCGGATCTGGCGCGTGCCCTCTCCACGCCCGTCACCATGGACTGGATGGCCGTGTCGTCCTACGGCGCGGGCACCCAGTCCTCCGGCGTGGTGCGTATCCTGAAGGACTTGGACACCGACATCAAGGGCAAACATGTCCTGATCGTCGAGGACATCATCGACTCCGGACTGACGCTGTCGTGGCTGCTGTCGAACCTGGGCTCGCGCGAGCCTGCCTCGCTGAACGTCTGCACCCTGCTGCGCAAGCCGGAGGCGGCCAAGGTCGCCATCGATGTGAAGTGGGTCGGCTTCGACATCCCCAGTGAGTTCGTCGTCGGCTACGGCCTGGACTACGCCGAGAAGTACCGGAACCTTCGGTTCGTCGGCACCCTGGCCCCTCACGTCTACGGCGGCTGACGGGCGCCGCCGCCCCTGGGAACCTGGCGGGGTTTTCCGCCGTTGGAGCAGGGGAAGGCGGTTTTGTTAACAGTCCACGGCGGCGTCGGGTGACAATGCTGGGGTACCGTCCGAAGGTCAGTCTTTTTCGAGACTGAGGATTACACAGCTCATACACCGCAAATACACCGCAATACACCGCACGCACAGGCGCCCCTCCAGGGCTGCCGTGCCTCACTGTGGCAGGAGGGACGGGGCGGCTTCGCCCCGTATGGATGGACGTGAAGCGCTACTTCCGTGGGCCGGTCATGTGGATCGTGCTGGCCGTCCTCGCCGTGGTCGTGTTGATGCAGGTCGTCGGCTCGTCCGGCGGCTACAAGTCGGTGGACACCAGTCAGGTCGTCAAGGCGATCAACCAGAACCAGGTCCAGTCCGCCGAACTGACGACCGGCGACGAGCACAAGGTAAAGATCAAGCTCAAGGACAACGTCGCCAAGATCTCGGGCAGCGACAAGCTCCAGGCCACCTACATCGGTGACCAGGGCGTCGATCTTGCCAAGACTCTGCAGGCCAACGCCCAGAAGCAGGGCGGGATCCCCGACGGGTACAACGTCTCGACGTCGAAGCAGAACCCCTTCGTCGGGATTCTGCTCTCGCTGCTCCCGTTCGTGCTGATCGTCGTGGTCTTCCTGTTCCTGATGAACCAGATGCAGGGCGGCGGCTCCCGGGTGATGAACTTCGGGAAGTCGAAGGCCAAGCTCATTACCAAGGACACGCCGAAGACGACCTTCACCGATGTGGCGGGGGCCGACGAGGCGGTCGAGGAGCTCCAGGAGATCAAGGAGTTCCTGCAGGAGCCGGCGAAGTTCCAGGCCGTGGGCGCCAAGATCCCCAAGGGTGTGCTGCTCTACGGCCCGCCCGGTACGGGTAAGACGCTGCTCGCGCGTGCCGTCGCGGGCGAGGCGGGTGTCCCCTTCTACTCGATCTCCGGCTCCGACTTCGTCGAGATGTTCGTGGGTGTGGGTGCCTCCCGGGTCCGCGACCTGTTCGAGCAGGCCAAGGCCAACGCCCCGGCCATCGTCTTCGTCGACGAGATCGACGCCGTCGGCCGGCACCGCGGTGCGGGCATGGGCGGCGGCCATGACGAGCGCGAGCAGACGCTGAACCAGCTGCTCGTCGAGATGGACGGCTTCGATGTGAAGGGCGGGGTCATCCTGATCGCCGCCACCAACCGGCCCGACATCCTCGACCCGGCGCTGCTGCGCCCGGGCCGCTTCGACCGGCAGATCGCCGTCGACCGCCCGGACATGCAGGGCCGGCTGGAGATCCTCAAGGTCCACCAGAAGGGCAAGCCGGTCGCCCCGGACGTCGACCTGTCGGCCGTCGCCCGTCGCACCCCCGGGTTCACCGGTGCCGATCTGTCGAACGTGCTGAACGAGGCCGCCCTGCTGACGGCCCGCAGCGACAAGAAGCTGATCGACAACCACTTCCTGGACGAGGCGATCGACCGAGTCGTGGCCGGTCCGCAGAAGCGGACCCGGATCATGAGCGACAAGGAGAAGAAGATCACCGCGTACCACGAGGGCGGTCACGCCCTGGTCGCGGCGGCGTCTCCGAACAGCGATCCGGTGCACAAGGTCACGATCCTCTCCAGAGGCCGGGCCCTGGGCTACACCATGGTCCTGCCCGACGAGGACAAGTACTCGACCACGCGCAACGAGATGCTGGACCAGCTCGCCTACATGATGGGCGGCCGGGCGGCGGAGGAGCTCGTCTTCCACGACCCGACCACGGGCGCGTCCAACGACATCGAGAAGGCCACCACCACGGCTCGCGCGATGGTCACGCAGTACGGCATGACCGAGCGGCTGGGCGCGATCAAGTTCGGCTCCGACAACTCCGAGCCGTTCCTCGGCCGTGAGATGGCTCACCAGCGCGACTACTCCGAAGAGGTCGCCGCGCTGGTGGACGAGGAGGTCAAGAAGCTCATCGAGGCCGCGCACAACGAGGCGTGGGAGATCCTCGTCGAGAACCGGGACGTCCTGGACAACCTGGTGCTGGCGCTGCTGGAGAAGGAGACGCTGAACAAGGAGGAGATCGCCGAGATCTTCGCCCCGGTCGTCAAGCGCCCGGCCCGTCCGGCGTGGACCGGCTCCTCGCGGCGTACGCCCTCCACCCGTCCGCCGGTGCTCTCCCCCAAGGAGCTGGCCCCGGCCAACGGCGCCCAGCCCACCTCGGCGGCCTCGCTGACCAAGAGCACCGCCCCGGAGGAAAGCGCCGAGCGTCCCGAGGGTTCGGGCTCCGGCTCGGAGAACTGATCCCCGCCACCGGGGGCGGCTTCCGCTCCCGGTGGCCCCGGAATGAATGCCGTGTCCATCAGGTTCTAGCCTGGTGGACGCGGCATTTTCGCGTTCGTGTGCGTATGTGAGGAACGAGGCAGTCCATGACCGACCCGGTGACGCTGGACGGCGAGAGCCCCATTGGCGTGTTCGACGAGAAGCGGGCCGAGAACGCGATCCGTGAGCTGCTGATCGCCGTCGGCGAGGACCCCGACCGGGAGGGGCTGCGCGAGACGCCGGGCCGGGTGGCCCGTGCGTACAAGGAGATCTTCGCGGGGCTGCGCCAGGAGCCCGAGGACGTCCTGACCACCACCTTCGACCTGGGCCATGATGAGATGGTGCTGGTCAAGGACATCGAGGTGATGTCCTCCTGCGAGCACCACCTGGTGCCGTTCGTGGGCGTGGCCCATGTGGGCTATATCCCGTCCCACGACGGCAAGATCACCGGGCTGTCCAAGCTGGCCCGGCTGGTCGATGTCTTCGCCCGCCGCCCCCAGGTCCAGGAGCGGCTGACCACCCAGATCGCCGAGTCCCTGATGCGGATACTGGAGCCGCGCGGGGTGATCGTGGTGGTCGAGTGCGAGCACATGTGCATGACTATGCGCGGGGTGCGCAAGCCCGGCGCCAAGACCCTCACCTCGGCCGTCCGCGGCCAGCTGCGCGACCCGGCCACCCGGGCGGAGGCGATGAGCCTCATCATGGCCCGCTGAGCGGCTCTCCGGGCTCCGCACACCTCACAGGCCGCGTCACAGGCCGCGAGGGGCCCTCCGGAGCGCCTCAGGCGCGGGCCGCCGCGCTCGGGCCGTTCCCGTCGTTGTCGTCGTCCTCCGGGAGCTTGAGCACCCGCTCCAGGAAGAACGCGGCCGCCACCACCCCCGCGCCCGCCAGGACCGAGCCCCCGGCGTAGAACGCCTGATCGCGGCGGGCGGGCACATCGAGCTGCTCCATGGCCAGGAAGACGCCCACTCCGCCGTACATCCCCGCGACCAGCGCCGCCACCAGCGCGCTGGCCTGCCCGAAGACCACCGCACGGGCGGCCACCATCGGGTCCACGCCCTTGGCGTCGGGCTGCCGCTCCCGCTGGGCGCGCAGCCGGGACCGCAGCGACAGCGCGGTGGCGGCCAGCACGACCGCGATCAGGGCCAGCACGATCGGCGCGGCCACCGGGACGCTCGGCAGCGACCCGAAGGTGTCCCACAGCCGGGCGCCCGCCCACGACACCACACCGGCCACGGCGAACAGCCCGACCAGCACCCCGATCCGAAGTTGCTTCACCGAGCGGTCGCCCCTCAATCCAGTACGTGCCAGCGTCTCCCGGAACCTATCCGGATCAACGTCTACTCGGGCAGTCGCAGTTCCAGATCGACGCGGACCCGGACCCCTTCCTGGCCCACCGTCGCCAGCAGCCCCGCGACCGTCCCGCGCCCGGGTACCTCGGCCTGCGGATCCACGTCGTTCCACGGCACCAGGACGAAGGCGCGCTCATGGGCGCGCGGATGCGGCAGGGTCAGCCGCGGGTCGTCGGAGACCACGTCCTGGTACGCCACGATGTCGACGTCGATGGTGCGCGGGCCCCAGCGCTCGTCCCGCACCCGCTCGAACGCCTCCTCGATCGCGTGGCCGCGCTCCAGCAGCGAGGACGGCGGCAGCGTCGTCTTGATCAGGACCACCGCGTTGAAGTACGTGGCCTGGGTGCCGGGGTCCACGCCCCACGGATCCGTCTCGTACACCGGCGACACGGCCTTGACCCGCAGGCCCGGGGTGTCCTCCAGCGCGTCGATCGCGCCCTGGAGGGTCTCCAGGCGGTTGCCCAGATTGCTGCCGAGTGAGATCACCGCCCGTTTGGGGTTGCTCAACGTCACATCGGCGGCGTCCACCTGCTCCACCACGGAAGCGGGAACGGGCTGCACGGTCGGGTCGCTGCTGCTCATACTCGGCTCCGGGTGATGGTGATGGTCACGTCGTCAAAGGGCACGGTGATCGGGGCCTGCGGCTTGTGCACCACGACCTCGACCTCCCGCACCACGTCGTGCTCGAGGCACCGGTCCGCGATCCGTTCGGCCAGTGTCTCGATCAGATCGACCGGCTCACCCCGTACCACGTCCACGACCTCCTCCGCCACCACGCCGTAGTGGACGGTCCTGCCGAGGTCGTCGTCGGCCGCGGCGGGCCGAGTGTCCAGGCCGAGCACGAGGTCCACGACGAAGTCCTGGCCCTCCTCGCGCTCATGGGGCAGCACACCGTGGTGCCCGCGAGCCCTCAGGCCGCGCAGCGCGACACGATCCACCTGAACCACTCCTGCTGGTCGTCGGTACGCGGGCACGTCCCATCCGGAACGCACCACCCGTCCCCTGCCGTATGCGGGGGTACCTGCCTCGAATCTACCTGCGAGCCCCGGCGGCACTCGCCCATGGGGTGGGTGGCGCTCGCTGCCGACGCTCCGCGCCACAGCCTCCTACCCCCACCTCGCGGGGCTCGAACGGGGTGGGCTCAGCCCGGCAGCAGTCCGTCGTCGGCGGGCCCTTCGGAGCCGCCCGGCTCCTCGTCGTCGCTCTCCGCGAGCACCGGGGAGCCGTGGTGCGCCCAGACCTTCCAGCCGTCCTCCGTCCGGCGGAACACGTTCGTGGCCACGACCAGCTGGCCCACCAGCGGGCCGAGCTGGCCCTCCTCCTCCGCCGGGGCGCCGCTGAGGATGTTCTCGGTGCAGGTGACCATGGCGGTGTCGGCCATCACCGACACCTCGACATCCGTCAGGAAGAACTGGATGTAGTCCGTATTGGCCATGATCAGCGCGTATGAGCGGAGCACCTCGCCCCGGCCGCGCAGCACCGGCCAGCCCGGGTGGACACAGGACACCTCGGTGTCGGGGGAGTCCAGCCAGAGCCGCTGCAGTGTGGCGTGGTCGCCCTGCTCCATGGCGTCGTACAGCGCGGTGTTGACCAGCGCCACACGCTCGTTGTCCGTAAGGGAAGTCACAGCGCTCCCGCCGTGGTCTCGGCCGCTTCGATGGCCCGCGCCACGCGCACCGCGTCCGCGCTGGCCCGTACCTCGTGCACCCGGACGGCCCAGGCGCCCTCGCGCGCCGCGAGCGCGGAGACCGCCGCCGTGGCGGCGTCCCGCTCCCGGGCGGGCGGCGGGCTGCCCCCGTCGCCGGCCAGGACGCGCCCCAGGAACCGCTTGCGGGAGGCCGCCACCAGCAGCGGCCGGCCCAGCTCCCGCAGCGTGGACAGATGGGCCACCAGCGCCAGGTCGTGGTCGGCGTCCTTGGCGAAGCCCAGGCCCGGGTCGACCACGATCCGCTCCGGGTCGACACCGCCCGCGACCGCCCGCTCCAGGCCGGCGCGCAGCTCGGAGACGACCTCGCCGACCACGTCCGCGTACACCGCCCGATTGTTCATGTCGATCGACCGGCCGCGCCAGTGCATCACCACGAACGGCACCTCCGCCGCGGCCACCATGGGAACCATCGCGGGGTCGGCGCCGCCGCCGCTGACGTCGTTGACCAGCCGGGCCCCGGCAGCCACGGCCCGCTCGGCCACCGCGGCCCGCATGGTGTCCACACTGATCACGGCCCCGGCCGCGGCCAGCTCCCGGACCACCGGGATCACCCGGCGCAGCTCCTCGGCCTCGTCGACGCGCGCCGCGCCGGGCCGGGTCGACTCGCCGCCGACGTCCACCAGGTCGGCCCCGGCGGCGACCAGATCGAGACCGTGCTTGACGGCCAGATCGGTGTCGAACCACTTCCCGCCGTCGGAGAAGGAGTCGGGTGTGACGTTCACCACGCCCATCACCGCGCACCTGTCCCACTCCGGCAGTCCGGCCACCCGGCTCCGCCCATGCAACGTGCTCATGTGCCCAGCCTAGGCGTAGGGGGTGCGTTCTGGATCAGGCCGCCTGCTGGAGCTCCCGGCCCTCGGTCAGGTGCCGATGGGCGCAGGGCCGGGGCTCGGGGCGGCGTCCGCGGCGCAGCAGCCGGGGCAGGGCGAGCGAGACGAACCCCTCCGCCTGCATCGCGGCCAGGCCGATCCGGGGCAGGTCGCGGGTGTTGCGGAAGACCACGAAGCGCGGCTCCCAGCGCGGCTGGAACTTCGCGTTGAACTTGTACAGCGACTCGATCTGGAACCAGCGGGAGAGGAACACCAGCAGCGCCCGCCAGCCGCGCAGCACCGGGCCCGCACCCAGCTTCTCGCCGCGCGCCAGCGCCGAGCGGAACATCGCGAAGTTCAGCGACACCCGCTCCACGCCCAGCTCGGGGGCGGCCCGCAGCGCGGCCACGATCAGCAGCTCGTTCATGCCCGGGTCGGCGCTCCGGTCGCGCCGCATCAGCTCAAGCGACATCCCGTCCCGGCCCCACGGCACGAAGTGCAGCACGGCCTTGAGGTCGCCGTACGGGCCGTCCTGCGCGCCCTCGTCGGCGGCCTTGTGGGCGGTGGCGATGACCGCGTCCCCGTCCGCCGGGTCGCCGATCCGGCCCAGCGCCATCGAGAAGCCGCGCTCGGTGTCGGTGCCCCGCCAGTCGGCGGCGGCGCGCCGGATGGCCTCCAGCTCCTCGGGACTCAGCTCGCCGGCGCGCCGCACCCGGGTCTGGTAGCCGGCCCGCTCGATCCGCTTGACCATCTGGCGCACATTGCGCATCGCGCGCCCGGAGAGGGTGAAGTCCGCCACATCGACGATGGCCTCGTCGCCGAGCTCCAGCGCGTCCAGGCCGGTCTCGCGGGTCCACACCTCGCCGCCGGTCTCGCTGCAGCCCATTACCGCCGGGGTCCAGGAGTGGGCCCGCGCCTCCTCCATGAAGCGGGCGATCGCACCGGGCCACGCCTCCACGTCGCCGACCGGGTCGCCGCTGGCCAGCATCACCCCGGAGACCACGCGGTAGCAGACCGCGGCCTTGCCGGTGGGGGAGAAGACCACGGCCTTGTCGCGGCGGAGGGCGAAGTGGCCGAGCGAGTCGCGGCGCCCGTGGGCGGTGAGCAGGCCCCGCAGCCGCTCCTCGTCCTCGGCGGTGAGGCGGGCGGCGGGGTGCTCGGGGCGGAAGGCGAGATAGGCGGTGGTGGCCACGGTCAGCAGGCCCAGCGCGCCGAGGGAGTAGCCGACGGTGTAGTCCGCGCCGTGGCGGTAGTCGACCGGCCCCTCGAAGCCGAACAGGCCCCACAGAACGTGCTCCAGCTGCTCGCCGAGCGACGGGCTTCCTTCGATGGCGTCCGGATGCGACCGGACGATGAGCAGTCCCACGGTGACGCTGACCGCGCCCATGATCACGAAGTTGGCCAGCGCCATCCAGCGGCTGCGGGGGTCCGGCAGCGCCGCGAACTCGGCGCGGTAGCGGATCAGCACCCCCATCAGCACGAGGGAGAGGACCATGCCGATGACCGAGTGCCGGTAGAGCAGCTGTGCGGCGGCGCCGACCGGCAGCAGTCCCACGGCCGCGACCCAGGCCCGGCGCTTACGCCGTTTGAGGCCGTGGGCCAGCATCAGCAGCAGCAGACCGACCACGATCGAGGCGGCGGCCGCCAGGGAGCTCACGGCGCCCGGCAGCAGCTCGGCCAGCGCGTGCACCCTGCTGTGCCGCAGCCGGGGGAAGACGATGTCCATCAGCCCGATCAGCGTGCACGCGGTGCCGACGCCGGTGGGCACCGCCTCCGGCCTGGGGCCGCGTGGCAGGCGCCGTATCCGGGTGGGAACCTTCCCGGATGTTTCGGCATCTTGACTGTCAGACATCTGTATTCCCGTCGCTTCGGTCAAGAGGATCTTCGGTTCTGTTGCGCGGCATCCGCACGATTCGCGCCCAGTAAGACGGCGTTTGAAGGAGCGGGGTTCACTCCCCAGCCGCGGCTGGGAGGTTCCCCCGGCGGCACGGGGGGGCCGGCCGCCCGGCAGAAAGATAGTGATGGGTCTCACGAGCAACAACATCGTGATCGCGGCAGCCGTCGCGGCGTTGCTGCTGTTCGCGGCCACGATATGGCTGTGGCCCCGGCTGGCCGGGCGCGGCGTGGCTCCCGTGCTCGGCCGGTTCGGCATGCTACTGGGCACGCAGCTGTCCGTGTTCATGGCGTTCGGACTGTTCGCCAATCAGTCCTTCGGATTCTACGGATCCTGGTCCGACCTCCTCGGTACGCAGGACGAGCCGGGTGTCGTAGTGGACCACGACACCCCGGGCACCCGGGTGCGGGTCACCGAGACCCGCCACCTGGCCATGGACGGCGGCTCCTCGCCCAGGATCGCCGGGCGCATCGAGAAGGTGAACATCCAGGGGCCGGTCTCCGGGATCGCGAGCCCCGCGTACATCTATCTGCCGCCGGAGTACTTCCGGCCCGAGTACGCCCGGCGGACCTTCCCCGCCGCGCTGGTGCTGACCGGGTATCCGGGCACCACCGAGGCGCTCATCAATGGCCTGAAGTATCCACAGCACTCGCACAAGCTGGTCAAAGCGGGGAGGATGCAGCCCCTCGTCCTGGTGATGATGCGGCCGACGGTCGTGCCGCCGCGCGACACCGAGTGCGTGGACGTGCCGGGCGGGCCCCGGACCGAGACGTTCTTCACCAAGGATCTGCCCAAGGCGGTGGCCGACCACTACCGCGTGGGCAAGCGGGCCCGTAACTGGGGCGTCATCGGAAATTCCACCGGCGGCTACTGCGCCCTGAAGATGGCCATGCGCCACCCGGACGCGTTCTCCGCGGCGGCCGGGCTCTCCCCCTCGTACAAGGCCCCGATAGACGCGACCACGGGCGATCTCTTCGGCGGCAGCGAGCGGCTGGAGCGGGAGAACGACCTGATGTGGCGGCTGGACCACAAACCGGCGCCGCCGGTCTCGCTGCTGGTGTCCAGCAGCGAGCACGGTGAGCGGAACTACAAGGACACCGTGCGCTTCGTGAACAAGGTGAAGCGGCTCAACCGGCGCGGGGAGCCGACCCGGATCTCGTCGATCATCCTGAGCACCGGCGGCCACAACTTCAACACCTGGAAGCGGGAGGTCCCCGCCGCCCTGGAGTGGCTCGGCGGCCGCCTGAGCGCTCCGCTGGAAGTGCCCTGAGCTGCCGTCGATCGTCTGCGGCGCCGTCGTGGCTGATCGCGCCCGCGCGGCGAGCCGCATATCGACACAGCCCCGCGCCCCTTCGGGGCGCCTCCACAGCAGCCGACCTTCCGATCTGCTCAGCCTCCGGGGCCCGGGGCGGACCTACACGTCGGCGACGGTCTGCAGCTGGACTTCCCCGCGGGCGATGCCGCCCGCGTCGGCGTCGATCGAGCGGCGGAGGGCCTCATGGAGCCGGGCCGGGGTGAGGACGCCGAGGAAGCGCTCCTCGTCCAGGACCGCGATCCAGCCCGCGTCATGCTGCAGCATCGTGCTGAACGCCTGCTTTAGCGGCGCCCCCACCGGCAGCCACGCCTCCATCCGGCGCGCGTGGTCCCGTACGGTCCCCCGCGCGCCGTCGGCCGCCTCCGCCGGGATCCAGCCGTGCAGCCGGTCCGCGTCGTCCAGGACGACGGCCCAGCGCGCCCCGTCCGCGGTCAGCTTGGCGGCCGCCTTGGCGAGCGGGTCGTCCAGGTGGACCACGGGCGGCTGGGTCAGGTCGCCGGGCTCGATGGGGGTGACCGACAGCCGCTTCAGCCCCCGGTCCGCGCCGACGAAGTCGGCCACATACGGGGTGGCGGGCGCGCCCAGCACCGTGGCCGGGGTGTCGAACTGCTCGATCCGCCCCGAGCCGTAGACGGCGATGCGGTCCCCGAGCCGGACCGCCTCCTCGATGTCATGGGTGACGAAGAGCACGGTCTTCCGCACCTGTGACTGAAGTCGCAGGAATTCGGTCTGGAGATGCTCACGGACGACCGGGTCGACCGCGCCGAACGGCTCGTCCATCAGCAGCACCGGCGGGTCCGCGGCCAGCGCGCGGGCCACGCCGACGCGCTGCCGCTGACCGCCGGAGAGCTGGTCCGGGTAGCGGTCGCCGTAGACGGACGGGTCGAGGCCGACCAGGTCCAGCAGCTCGGCGGCGCGCTCCCGCCCCTTCTTCCGCTGCCAGCCCAGCAGATGCGGCACGGTCGAGGTGTTCTCCAGCACGGTCTTGTGCGGGAAGAGCCCGACCTGCTGGATGACATAGCCGATACGGCGGCGCAGGGCGACCGGATCCGCCTCGGCGATGTCCTCGCCGTCCACCAGGATCCGCCCCGATGTCGGCTCGATGAGCCGGTTCACCATCTTCATCGTCGTCGTCTTGCCGCAGCCCGAGGGGCCGACGAGGGTGACCAGCTCGCCCTCCGACACCTCGAAGGAGAGGTCGTCCACGGCCGTTGTGCCATCGGCGTAGCGCTTGGTGACATGTTCGAAACGGATCATGGCTCCCCATTGTTGCCGCATTCGTGGCAGACATTGTTGCTGTTGTGTGGCGATCGGACGAGATTGTCATCTACCGGGGTTAGGGTCACCTGGAATTGTGATGAGCAACCGGCCCGCGACCCGACGGGGGAGGTGAGCGTATGGCCGACGGAAACTGTCTGATCAGTAACGAGTGGATATGCGGTGAGTATGTACGCACACGCGGTCAAGAGCTGACGGATGCGACGCTCGAGCATGTAGGGATCACGCTCGCCTCGGTGGCGATCGGCCTTCTGGTCGCCTTTCCGCTGGCGCTGCTGGCCCGCCGCTGGCGGCCGGTGGCCGGGCCGGTGCTGGGGCTGACCACGATCCTCTACACGGTGCCGTCGCTGGCGATGTTCTCGTTGCTGCTGCCCGTGTTCGGAGTATCGGCCGCGGTGGTGATCACCGGTCTGGTGCTCTATTCGCTCACGATCCTGGTGCGCAACATCATGGCCGGTCTCGCCTCGGTGCCCGAGGAGGCGCGGGAGGCGGCCCGGGGGATGGGGTACGGCCCGCTGCGGCTGCTCTTCGGCGTGGAGCTGCCCCTCGCCCTGCCCGCGCTGATGGCCGGGCTGCGGATCACCACCGTCTCCACCGTCTCGCTCACCACGGTGGGCGCGATCATCGGATACGGCGGCCTCGGCAACCTCATCTACGAGGGCATGCGCAGCTTCTTCAAGGCCGAGGTGCTCACCGCCTCGGTGCTGTGCGTGGCGCTGGCGGTGGTGGCGGATCTGCTGCTGCTCGGCCTCCAGCGGCTGCTGACGCCGTGGGTACGCAAGAGTCGGAAGGGCACCACCTGATGGACGTCGTCGCCAAGGCGTGGACCTGGCTGGCCACCGGGTCGCACTGGGCGGGCCCCGACGGGGTGTGGCACCGGCTGGGCCAGCATCTGTTCCTGACCTTCGTCTGCCTGGCGATCTCCTGCGCGGTGGCGCTGCCGATCGCCGTGGCCCTCGGCCACATCGGCAAGGGCGGCGCGCTCGCGGTGAACATCTCCAACGCGGGGCGCGCCGTGCCCACCTTCGCCGTACTGGTGCTGTTGCTGCTCAGCCCGCTGGGGACGCACGGCCAGTGGCCCACGATCATCGCGCTGGTGCTGTTCGCCATCCCGCCGCTGCTCACCAACGCCTATGTCGGGGTGCACGAGGCGGACCGGGAGGTCGTGGAGGCGGCCCGCGGCATGGGGATGACCGGCGGCCAGCTGATCCGCCGGGTCGAGCTGCCGCTGGCGTTCCCGCTCATCATGACGGGCGTACGGACGGCCGCGGTGCAGGTCGTGGCCACCGCGACGCTGGCCGCGCTGCCGGGCGGCGGCGGTCTCGGCCGGATCATCACGGCGGGCTTCCGGCTCACCGACACCCCGCAGGTGGTGGCCGGTGCGGTACTGGTCGCGACCCTCGCGCTGGTGGTCGAGGGCGTCTTCGTGCTGCTGGGCCTGGTGCTCGACCCGATGCGGCGCAGGACGGGGCGGCGGTCGACCGCGGCCCGGCGCCCGCCCGCCGACCAGGCGCCGGCCTCACCGGCGCTCACGACGTAGAACCCGCGGGCCGAGCCCTCCCGCGACCGGGCGCCAGGCGTGCGGACACCCAGGGCGGACAGCGCGGACAGCGCGGATGACGCATAGATCGCGGACGACGCGGAAAGCGCGGATGACGCATAGATCGCGGACGACGCGGAATGCGCCGACAACGCGGCCACACAACCGCGGCCACAACAACGGATGGGGAACCATGAGAAAGATCAATCAGGCGGCGGCTGCCGTGGCGGGGGTCGCGGCGCTGGCGGCCGGGCTGACCGCCTGCGGCGGGGACAGCCTGGAGAAGTCGAGCGGCGGCGACAGTTCCGGTAAGCCGGGCAAGGGCTCGCTGGTGATCGGATCCGCCTCCTTCTCCGAGTCGAAGATCCTCGCGGAGCTGTACGCGGGGGTTCTGAAGGACGCCGGCTATTCCACCTCGATCAAGACGGTGGACGCCCGTGAGCTGTATGAACCGGCCCTGGAGAAGGGCCAGATGGATGTCGTGCCGGAGTACGCGGCGACGCTGGCCGAATTCCTCAACCAGAAGAAGAACGGGTCGAATGCCGCCCCGGTGGCCTCCTCGGACGTGACCAAGACGGTCGCGGCGCTGAAGAAGCTCGCCGAACCGCGCGGGCTGAAGGTGCTGGAGCCCGGCAAGGCCGTGGACCAGAACGCCTTCGCGGTCAGCGGTGACTTCGCGAAGAAACACGGTCTCAAGACGCTCTCCGACCTCGGGAAGTCCAAGCAGAAGGTCACCCTGGCGGCGGGCGACGAATGCCCCAAGCGGCCCTTCTGTCAGCCGGGTCTGGAGAAGAAGTACGGCATCGACATCGCCGGGATCGACCCGCTGGACATCGGCAGCGTCCAGGCCAAGCAGGCCGTCAAGGACGGCAAGGACCAGATGGTCCTGACCACGACCACGGACAGCACGCTGGATCAGTTCGGGCTCGTGCTGCTCAGCGACGACAAAAATCTGCAGAATGCCGACAACGTACTTCCCGTGGTGAATGCGAAGTCCGCCGGTTCACAGAAGATCGCGGACTCGCTGAACAAGCTCACCAAGGCGCTGACGACCGCCGATCTGAGGGAACTCAACAAGAAAGTTGACGCCGAGCGGCTCAAGCCGGCGGATGTCGCCGACGACTACCTGCGGGACAAGGGGCTGGTGAAGTAGGATCAAATCCCCGCTCGGGAGGGCTTGGCAAGGGCTCGGCAAGGGATCTCGGCCGCGCGACCGCCGTATTTGCCAACGGATTGACAACAGATCTGGCCCGGCGGGCACCCAAGCGACCCCTTAGCACGGTAAGTTTCGGGCCATGCCACGTGGACGCCACCGCCAATCCCCACCCCTGCACAGGCTCCTCCCCTCCGCTTCGGTCGCAGTCGCGTCAATAACCTGCGCCGCCGGTGCCTGGCTGGTCGGCGACACGGTCGTGATCCGTGGACTGGCCGCGACCGCGGCCGGCGCCGCGGTCGTCGGCGCCTACCTGATGCGCCGTTGGGACCGTTCGGCCGGTCGCCGGGTCGCGGAGGCCGCGAGCGAGACCGCGCGCCAGGAGATGAAGTACGAGGAGCGGATCGCGGAGCTCGAGGCGGACGCCGAGAAGGCGAGCGAGTTCCGCGGCGCGCTCAACACCCGGCTGCGCGCCAAGCGCGCCGAGCTCGCCCGGCTGCGCAACGAGCACGCCGAGCTGCTGCGCCGCTACGCCACGGCCGAGACCGAGCGGGCCAGCGCCCTGGAGGGCCGCCGCCGGCTCGCGCTGGAGGCCGCGTCCCCGGCGAAGGCGCTGGAGGCCGCCGGGTCCATCGGGTCCGTCGGGTCCGTCGGGTCCGCCGGGTCCGCCGGGTCCGTCGACTCCGACGACGAGCCGGACGAGGTCCCCACCGGGCTGCCGTCGGCCGCCGCGTACGCCAAGGCCGATGAGGCGCTGAGCCGGCTCAGGGAGAGCGCCCGACGGCAGAAGGAGCGGCGGGAGCAGGCCGCCGCCGCGGCCGCCAAGGCCGAGGCGGCGGAGCGGGCCCCGGAGCAGAACGCGGAACGTGACGACCGTAAGGGCCCGCACGAGAGCCGGGGCAAGGACGGTGCCGCCACGCTGGGGAAGCCCCCGGCGGCCGGCGGGCAGGACGGCGACGGCCCGCAGGAGCCGCCCGCCCACGCCCGTACGGCCGCCTCGGCGGTGGTGCCGTATGCCGCGGCGCGCCGGGCCGCCTCCCGTTCGGAGAGCGGCTTCGACTACTTCGGCACCCAGAAGAGGCAATCGAAGAAGCAGAAGCGGGAGCCCGAACCGGCCGCCGAGGAGGACCTCGCGGATGTGATCGGCGACGAGACCCTGGCGGAGACCAAGAAGGGCGCGGTGGGCGAGGTCGTCGACCTGACCGCGCACGACGAGACGGAGCAGATCGACCTCGGGGAGCTGCGCAGCGCGATCTCGTGAGGGCTCGCCCGCGCGGCTCGCCCGCGTGTTGACCAGCTACTTGTCGATGTCGCCGACGACGAAGAAGAGCGACCCCAGGATCGCCACCATGTCGGCGACGAGAGTGCCCGGCAGCAGCTCGGTGAGCGCCTGGATGTTGTTGTACGACGCCGAGCGGAGCTTCAGCCGGTACGGCGTCTTCTCGCCCTTGGAGACGAGGTAGTAGCCGTTGAGGCCGAGCGGGTTCTCGGTCCAGGCGTAGGTGTGGCCCTCGGGCGCCTTCAGCACCTTCGGCAGCCGCTGGTTGATCGGCCCCGGCGGAAGCCCGTCCAGCCGGTCCAGGCAGGCGTCGGCCAGCGCCAGTGAGGCGTGCGTCTGCTCCAGCAGGCATTCGAACCGGGCGAGGCAGTCGCCCTCCTCGCGGATGGCGACCTTGAGTACGTCCCTCAGCTCGGCGTAGGCCAGATACGGCTCGTCGCGCCGCAGATCGAAGTCGACGCCCGAGGCCCGGGCGATGGGGCCGCTGACCCCGTAGGCGTGCACCGTCTCGCGGGTCAGGACGCCGACGCCGCGGGTGCGGCCCCGGAAGATCTCGTTGCCGAGCACCAGGTCGTCGTACACGCCCATCCGCGAGCGCACCTCGGCCACGGCCTGCCGGGCCCGGCCCAGCCAGCCCGCCGGGAGGTCGTCCTTGAGGCCGCCGACCCGGTTGAACATGTAGTGCATCCGGCCGCCGGAGATCTCCTCCATGACGTGCTGGAGGTCCTCGCGCTCCCGGAACGCGTAGAAGATCGGCGTGATGCCGCCCAGCTCCAGGGGGTAGGAGCCGAGGAACATCAGGTGGTTCAGGACCCGGTTGAGCTCGGCGAGCAGGGTACGGGTCCACACCGCGCGCTCGGGGACCTCCATGCCCAGCATCCGCTCGACGGCGAGCACGACGCCGAGTTCGTTGGAGAAGGCGGAGAGCCAGTCGTGACGGTTGGCGAGCATGATGATCTGGCGGTAGTCGCGCGCCTCGAAGAGCTTCTCCGCGCCCCGGTGCATATAGCCGATCACCGGCTCGGCGCTCTGGATCCGCTCCCCGTCGAGGACCAGCCGCAGCCGTAGCACTCCATGGGTGGAGGGGTGCTGTGGGCCGATGTTGAGCACCATGTCCGTGCTCTCGGCGGCGCCGCCGACGCCGACTGTCGTCTCCGTCATGCGTACCAGTCTCTCAGCTGTCCGGCGGACCTTTCCCCTACCCGCCCCTTCCCGTACCAGGGGCTCCGCCCCTGGACCCCGGGGCCCAGGCGGCGGTGCCGCATATCGATGCGCTGCGTGGCAGGGCCCGAGCGAGGTCTGGGGCGGAGCCCACCGTGCGGCGGTGGCGCATGTCGGTGTTTTCCCTGCCTTCGTCCCTTCCCGCGCGGCAGCGGTTTGTGGCTCCGCTGCGTGGCAGGGGCTCCGCCCTTGGGCCTCGGGGTCTGGGCGGTGGTGCCGGGTGTCGATGCGCTGGGTGGCTGGGCTCGAGGTCTGGGGCGGAGCTCACCGTGCGGCGGTGCCGTATAGCGGTGTTTTCCCTGTCCCGTCTCTTCCCGCGTGGCAGCGGTTTGTGGCTC
>NZ_JAAAYH010000810.1:0-1676 GCF_018035285.1 Streptomyces sp. MK37H
CCGGGACCGCGGTCCGGAGCGGGCGGTGCGGAAGCGGCGGAACCGGCGGGCAGACCGGGGCGGCCCGGATGTCCCGGACGCGTGGAGCGTGGGGTGGCGACATGGCCCGCCGCCGCCAGCCGCCGTATGTCGATCAGCGTGTGGAAGGCGGGACGGCCCAGCTCGCGGGCGATACGGGCGGGGGTGCGGACCCCGTCGGCCAGCGCCAGCACCGCGCGCTGACGGGGGGTGACGGCCGGGGCGCGGCCATCGGGGCGGCGCAGCACCACCGGCTCCGTGTCCACTTGCGGATACGGCCACAAGGCGTCCAGCAGCTTGCCGCGGCGCCGGGTCTCGCGCTCGACGGCCACCGCGCCCACCGGGCGCACCGGCCCGAGCCAGTGGGCCGCACCCCGCTGGAAGCCGCGAGGGCCACTGCCGTGCCCCAGCGCGAAGTACGCCGCGTCGAACAGCGCGCCCAGATGGCAGATCTCCAGCTCCGCGTCCGACAGCCGGCCGCTGTCGACGAGGAACCGCCCGACCCCACCGGAGCGGCCCGTCCGGCCCACCGCCTCCCGCCAGCTGTCGGCGGTCAGCCGCCCACCGGTGGTGAGCAGCACCTCGATCCCGGGGGCCACGGGGCTCTCGGCGTGCACCACCTGGCCGTCCCGGAGATAGACCGTGCCCGCGTCGCACAGCAGGGCGCCGCTGGCCCGCTCGTCGGCGAGCCCGGTGAGGCTGGGGGCGTGCCCGGTCCGCGCCCCGGTCCGGTGAGGCAGGCTCATATCAGCGCCAGCCGCCCGCACATGTCGCGCAGCCGGATCCGGGCGAGCGCCAGATTGCCCTCCCGGCGGTCGAGCCACAGATAGAAGAAGACGCCGCTGTCGAAGGCTGTGTCGACGAAGCGCAGCAGGTGGTAGCAGGTGCGGGTGGTGACGATGACGTCCTCGACGGCGGGCTCCCCGTCCGCCTCGTCCGGGTCGGCGCCGCTCTTGTCGCTCCCGGGGCCCAGCGCGGCGAACGCCCGCTGCTCGGCGGCCATCCGGGCCAGCTCCGCCGTCTCCGCCGCGGTGGCCTCGGGGTCCTCGTCGCGCACCTCGCCGACCATGCCGAGCGCGAGTCCGCTGGTCCACTCGATCACGGCGGCTCCGCGCGCGCCGTTCACGGTCATCGCTTCCAGTAAGCACTCGTCGATTCCGGGCATGCGGCATCCCCTCCCTGCGTCACCCATGGCGGGCGCCCACCGGTGGCGCTTCGCCAGTGACGGTGAGGTTACGCAGGGTTCAGCTGTTGGGGGTTAAATCCAGTAATGCTCGGAAATAGCGGGCGGCGCGTAGTAGGGTCCGCCGTCCCATGGGCCCCGCAGGTCCTGGCAGCCCCTGCCCGGCGCCGTGCCGGGCCCGGTCATCGGCCCTCTGAACGATTCCTAGCGGGTGCGGGGCCCACCGGGCCACAGGTGGGCGGGCGCATATTCCACCGTCCTATTGCAGGCGTGGTGGATGGGTCAGTAGACGGTCGTGCGATGGTCGAGTACGCATACGCATGGAGCCGGGGCGCGGCACGGTGCCCGCCGGGGGTGGTCATCAGGCTCTCCCGGAGCCGTTTCGCACCCCCGCAGCGCACAGAGTGGCGTGATTTGACGGTACCGATGTGGCGGAAACCGCCCGCGTTTCACCCGGCTTGTCTGCGCTCTCCTG
>NZ_JAAAYH010000811.1:0-1675 GCF_018035285.1 Streptomyces sp. MK37H
ACGGACGACCGAATCCATACGGTCGCCGATGTGCCCTCGGCCCCGGTCGGGGTGGTCTTCGGGGCGGGGCTGTGGAACGGGGAGCCGTCGCCGTATCTGGCGCACCGGCTGGACGCCGCCGTACGGCTCTACAAGGCGGGCAGGGTCCATGCGCTGCTGGTCACGGGGGACAACAGCCGCCATGACTACGACGAGCCGGACGCGATGCGCGCGTATCTGGTCAAGCGCGGGGTCCCGGACCGGCGGATCGTGAGCGACTTCGCGGGATTCGACACCTGGGACTCCTGCAGCCGGGCCCGGCGGGTCTTCGGGGTGCACAAGGCGGTGCTGGTGAGCCAGGGGTTCCATGTCCGCCGGGCGCTGGCGCTGTGCGGGGCGGCGGGGATCGACGCGTACGGGGTCGCGGTCGACGAGCCGCACGATGTGACCTGGTACTTCGGTGGCACACGGGAGGTCGTGGCGGCGGGCAAGGCGGCGCTGGACGCGGCGTTCGAGCCGGATCCGCACTTCCTGGGGCCACGGGAGCGGGGGATCGAGAAGGCGCTGGCGGAACGGGGCTCGGGCGCGCGTTGAGCCGTCGCCCGGGATCTCCCTGAGCCCTCGCCCCGGCCCTCGATCGCCGTCAGCCGATCGTCGTCTCCGACACCACCCACGCCAGGTAGTCCTCGCTGCCGTTCACGATGGGCGTCGCGATGACCTCGGGGGTCTCGTAGTCGTGCGCCTCGCGGATATGCGCCTCCAGCTCGTCGTAGCGCGCGGCGGTGGTCTTGAACAGCACCTGCCACTCGGCCGCCGTCTCGACCTCCCCCTCCCACCGGTACACGGATGTCACGGGCTGGCTGATCTGCGCACAGGCCGCCAGCCGGGCCTCGATCGCCCCACGGGCCAGCGCCTCGGCCTTCTCGGGGGTGTCGGTGGTGGTCAGTACGGTCAGGTAGTCGGCCACTGCTGCGGTACCTCTCTCCACGGGGCGGTTGCGCGTCGGTTGCGCGGGGCGGTTGCACGGGGCGGTTGCACGGCGCGGCTGTGAACTGGCGCCCACCACGCTAGCCGGTGAGGATTGAGGGAACCCGCCGACGATCAGACCGGACCGATCGAGGGGCACTCATGGATGACCTCACCACGCTCGCGCGCCACCATCTGGACCAGGCCAAGGCCGATCCGCACGGGCGCAGCGCACACCTGTTCCTGCATGACGGTCCGCTGCGGCAGAGCGTGATCGCCATGGTCTCCGGCTGTGAGCTCAACGAGCACAACGCTCCCCCGGCGGCCAGCCTCCAGGTGCTGCACGGGCATGTACGGCTGACCGGCGGCGGTGACCGGCTGGATCTCATCGCGGGCCAGGTGCAGGAGTTGCCGCACGAACGGCACGGGTTGCGGGCGCTGGAGGACTCGGTGGTGCTGCTGACGGCCGTGACCGCCACGCATGGCTGTCCCACCCCTTACGAGGACGCGGCCACCGCCTGACGACGGGCCCAGCCGCTGGCCGATGGCTGGGCTGCGGGGGGTGTCCGGCGGCTCTTTCCCCTCCCCGCCCCTTCCCGCAGCATCGATATGCGGCTCCGCCACTGACCCCGGGGGTCGACGAGCCGACCGTCGCCGCCGTGACCACCCGCACCGGCGGGCTGGTCGCGCTCGGCACGCCGACGCGGCGGATGACCGCACACATCCGGGT
>NZ_JAAAYH010000812.1:0-1661 GCF_018035285.1 Streptomyces sp. MK37H
GGCTGCCGGGCTGCCGGGCGGCCGGGCGGCCGGGCCCGTCGGCTGGGCAGCGGGGCTGCACGGCCCGTCGGTTCGGCTGCCGGGCCGTCAGATGATGGGCGGGCGGCCAAGCTTGGTCATGTGCCACACCGTGCGCCAGCGCATCGGGCGGCGCCGCCCGCAGCTGGTGCGCAGCCCCTCCAGGAAGCCGCCCGCCCAGGCCCGCAGCCCGGTCAGGGAGCGGGTGCGGGCGAGCGTGAGCAGAGTCCAGGTGCCGAGATAGAGCGGGACCAGCGGCAGCGGCAGGTGGCGGCGGGCCAGCCAGACCCGGTTGCGGGCGGTCATCCGGTAGTAGACGGCGTGCCGGGCGGGGGAGGTCCGGGGGTGCTGGAGCAGCAGCTCGGGGTCGTAGACGACCTTCCAGCGCGCGTCGAGCGCCCGCCAGGCGAGGTCGGTCTCCTCATGGGTGAAGAAGAACGCGTCCGGCCAGCCGCCGATCTGCTCCAGCATCGCCATCGACAGGGCGTGGGCGCCGCCGAGGAAGGTGGTCACCTCACCGCCGCGCATCGGGTCGGACGCGCGCAGCCGGGGCACGTGGCGGCGCTGGGTCTCGCCCGTCTCGTCGGCGATGCGGAAGCTCACGATGCCCAGGCGCGGGTCCTCGGCGTACAGATCGCGCACCCGGCGGAAGACATCGGCGTCCACCAGCAGCCCGTCGTCGTCGAGGTCGACGACCACGTCCACGTCGCCGAACTCGCGCAGCCGCCGCCAGGCGACGTTACGGCCGCCCGAGACCCCGAGGTTCTCCGCCAGTTCGACCGTGGTCACCTCGGCGGGGAACTCCGGGAGCGGGGAGCCGTTGCCGACGACCACGACGCGGGTCGGGGGCACGTCCTGCTTCGCGACCGACTCCAGCAGGGCGGCCACCTCTCTGGGCCGGTTGCCCATGGTCAGGATGGCGATACCCAGGCGTGGTTCGGGGGCGGCGGACACGGTAGGACTCCAGAGCTCGGTTGCGATGCCCGCGATCGTAACCGTTCACTCAGAAGGACACTTTCGTACGGCTGATGTTCATCAAGGACTGAGCAACGAGCTTCGAAGACTGAGCAGAACAATCAGCCGTCGAGGGCGGCGAGCGCCTTCTTGGCCGCGCTGGTGGCGCCCTTACGGATCTCATCGGCGTCGGCGGCCTTGTGGCTCTCGAAGTCGCCGCCGTTGTAGGTCACGGTGACCGTGGCGTTGTCCTGGTGGACCGTCACCACGGCCTCGCGTATGCCCTGGTCGTCGTCCTCGGTGGTCTTCTCGGTCACCGAGGCGTCGTCGCCGAGGCCGGGCACCGCGCTGCCGCCCTCGCTCTTCTGCTTCCCCGCGACGCTCTTGACGTCGTAGGCGATGTCCAGCCAGCGGTAGTCGAAGTCGTCCAGCGCGTGCCAGGAGCAGCCCGTACGGCGGTTGAGGTCGCTGGACTTCAGTTCGTTCCCGGCCGGTTTGGCGCCCGGCACCAGGTCCTTGATCATCGACTCCGGGAGGACCGTGCACGCCTCCTCGGGCGGCTTGGCGTAGCGCGGTGCGGCGGCGCCGGTGGCCGGGGCCGAGGTCTGCGGGGAGGGGCCCGCCGGGGTGGCGCTCGTGTCCGTGTCGTCCGAGGTCGTCATGGCCACCCCCGCGGCGGCGAGGACGGC
>NZ_JAAAYH010000813.1:0-1653 GCF_018035285.1 Streptomyces sp. MK37H
CGGGCGCTGCGCGTCGCGGGGCTGAGGACCGTGGACGGCGAGGCGGCGGACCCGAGGTCCGTGAACGCGGAGGCGGCGGACGGCGATCCGACGGCCTCGGGGGCCAATAGCCCTCGGCGAGAGATATGTCAAATCGCCTTCCGTCAACATGACGCCGCAGAACTCACTCTTGTGGTGTGCGATGACTACCTCGATCCCCGGCTCGCCGCCGTGGACGCCGCGCACCGCGCCACCGGCCGTCGCTGGCTGCCCGTCAAACCAGTGGGCACCCAGGCGTGGCTGGGCCCGTTCCTCGGCGCCCCCGACGATCCGTGCTGGGTCTGTCTGGCCGACCGGCTGTGGCGCGGACGGCAGGCCGAGGCGTATCTCCAGCGCCGGCTCGGCCGCCCCGGACCCGTGCCGCGACCGCCCGCCTCCCTGCCCGCGAGCCGCGCCGCCGCGCTCCAGCTCGCCGCCCTGGAGGCCGCCAAGTGGCTGGCCGGGTACCGGCACCCGGGCCAGCGGGAGCTGCGCACCCTGGACAGCCTCACCGCCACCGTGGACCGCCATCCGCTCTCCCGCCGCCCGCAGTGCGCCGGCTGCGGCGATCCGGCGCTGGTCACGGCCCGCATACGGGCGCCCCTGTCGCTGCCCTCGCCACGGGAGCCGCTGACCGAGACCGATACCGACGCCACCGACACCTCCCCGCGCGGGATCATGGAGCGCTATGGACATCTGGTGGACCCCGTCACCGGGCTGGTCACCGAGATCCGGCGCGATCCGCGCGGCCCCGCCGTCCTCAACTGCTTCCACGCCCGCCACCCTTCGTACGCCGGAGCGGGCCCCCACAGCGGCCTGGACGCCGTAAGGGCCGGACTGCGGGCGGCCGCCCACGGTAAGGGCCGCACCGCCGACCAGGCGCGGGCGAGCGCGCTGTGCGAGGCCCTGGAGCACTACAGCGGCCACTTCCAGGGGGACGAGCCGCGTCAGCGCGCCCGCTACCGCGATCTGCGCCCGGACGACGCGGTGCACCCGGACACCGTCCAGCTCTTCGACCCGCGCCAGTTCCTGGACCCCGCCCTCCCCACGCGCCACCGCGTCCACGATCCGTTCGACGAGGGCGCGGAGCTGGACTGGACCCCGGTGTGGTCGCTCACCGCCGAGCGCCACCGGCTGCTGCCCACCGCGCTGCTGTACTACGGCGCCCCGCAGCCCCCGGGCCACCGCTGCTGCCGGGCGGACTCCAACGGCGCGGCGGCGGGCGGCACCCTGGCCGACGCCGTCGTACGGGGCTTCCTGGAACTCGTGGAGCGGGACGCGGTCGCCCTGTGGTGGTACAACCGCACCCGGCAGCCCGCCGTGGCCCTGGGCGCCTTCGACGACCCGTGGCTGGCCGAAGTGCGCGCCGCCCACCGGGGCGTGCGGCGCGAGGTGTGGGCCCTGGACCTCACCACGGACTTCGGCATCCCGGTGGTCGCCGCGCTCTCCCGGCGCCTCGACAAGCCCGCCGAGGACATCACCTTCGGCTTCGGCGCCCACTTCGACCGGCACACCGCGCTGTGCCACGCCTTCGCCGAGCTGAACCAGATGCTTCCGGCGGTGGTCGAGGCCCGTGCCGACGGCGAGGGTTACGGCGCCGCCGAGCCCGAGGCGCTGCGCTGGTTCCGTACCGCG
>NZ_JAAAYH010000814.1:0-1645 GCF_018035285.1 Streptomyces sp. MK37H
ACCGCGTCGGCCAGCCCACTGGCCACCGCGGCGAGGGCGGTGCCGACGGGCGCGGTGACCAGGACGTCCACCGCGCCCCCGAGGGCGTACGGCCCGGACGCGGGCGCAGGATGGTGGCCGGAACGGCCCGGGTGGGCGCTGCGCGGCCCGAGGACGGTCAGCCGAATCTGCATCGCCGTCAACGGTCCCTTCTGTCCGGGGGGCCGGGCAGGGGTGCCGACCCCCACCACCGCCCCCAGGCCCTTCGGCACGTACAGGTCCGTACGGGGTCGTACGGCTCACGGAGCGTGAGCCTCCCGGCGCTCGGCGCTTCCGTGCTGCCTGCATCCTCGCACCTGCCACCGACAGTTCGCCCGCCGCCCGGCGCTACATGATCTTGATTGGTCGGCTAGTCGGCCGAAACTGGCTGATTGCGACCGGAACGGCCGCCCTTGCGCCGCCCTTGAGGTGACGGAAGCCGCCCGGACGCGCCCCTCCGCGCCCCGCCGCGCCCGTTTGAGCGGCGATTGAGCGGTCAACGAGCGACCCGGACCACCGTTGGCAACCATCCGTCCGGATCACACGTCTTCCCCCGCGCCGGGCCCTCGTGTGGTGATCGGATAGGGCCCACCGTGCGTCGCCATTACAGTGGGGCGGACGAGCACAACAAGACGAGTACCAGAGCAGACCCACACAGCAGATCACCCAGCAGACCAACGCAGTCCACCGATGTAAGACCACGATCAGGGAGCGCATGACGTGCGGCCGGTAGGCAGCAAATACCTGCTCGAGGAGCCGCTCGGGCGCGGAGCCACGGGCACCGTCTGGCGAGCCAGCCAGCGGGAGACGGCGGGGGCCGAGGCGGCCGTGGCCGGGCAGCCCGGCGAGACCGTCGCGATCAAGGTCCTCAAGGAGGAGCTCGCGAACGACGCGGATATCGTCATGCGCTTTCTCCGCGAGCGCTCGGTGCTGCTCAGGCTCACCCACCCCAACATCGTCCGCACCCGCGACCTGGTGGTCGAGGGCGATCTGCTGGCCCTGGTCATGGATCTGATCGACGGCCCCGACCTGCACAAGTACCTGCGCAGCAACGGCCCGTTCACCCCGGTGGCCGCGTCCCTCCTCACCGCCCAGATCGCCGACGCGCTCGCCGCCAGCCATGCCGACGGTGTGGTGCACCGCGACCTGAAGCCCGCCAACGTGCTGCTCGCGGGCACCGGCGAGGGCCAGGAGATGCACCCGATGCTGACCGACTTCGGCATCGCGCGCCTCGCCGACTCGCCCGGCCTCACCCGCACCCAGGAGTTCGTCGGCACCCCCGCCTATGTGGCGCCGGAGTCCGCCGAGGGCCGTCCGCAGACCTCCGCGGTGGACATCTACGGCGCGGGCATCATGCTCTACGAGCTGGTCACCGGCCGTCCGCCGTTCGCCGGCAACACCGCCCTCGAGGTGCTCCACCGCCACCTCAGCGAGGAGCCGCGCCGCCCCTCGACCGTGCCCGAGCCGCTGTGGACCGTCATAGAGCGCTGTCTGCGCAAGCGGCCCGAGGAGCGCCCGAGTGCCGAGAGCCTGGCCCGGGCGCTGCGCGTGGTCGCCGCCGGTGTCGGGGTGCACGCCTCGGCCGCGCAGGCCGAGGCGGCGCTGGGCGTGGCCGCGCTGCTCGCCC
>NZ_JAAAYH010000815.1:0-1633 GCF_018035285.1 Streptomyces sp. MK37H
CGGCGCAGACCTTCGCGTTGCGCTGGTGTGCGCCCGGCGTCCTACGTACCTGGATCCAGGGAGTCACGCTCATGAAGGGTTCCGACGGCACCTCGCCGAGCACGACGGACGCGCCGATCGCGGTCGTCGGACTGTCCTGCCGCCTCCCCGGAGCACCCGACCCCGCCACCTTCCGGCAACTGCTCCGCGACGGTGCCGACGCCATCACGGAGGCACCCGAGGGACGGTGGGACGCGGACACTGCCGTCCCTCGGCGGGGCGGATTCCTGGACCGGGACCGGATCGACCACTTCGACGCCGCCTTCTTCGGCATCTCGCCACGCGAGGCCGCGGCCATGGACCCCCAGCAGCGCCTGACCATGGAACTGACGTGGGAGGCCCTCGAAGACGCCGGAATCGTTCCGGACCGGCTCCGCGACAGCCGTACCGGCGTGTATATCGGTGTGATCGCGGACGACTACGCCACGCTGATCCGGCGGGGTGGCCCGGAGGCCATCGACCGGCACAGCTTCACCGGACTCCACCGCGGCATCATCGCCAACCGCGTCTCCTACCACCTCGGCCTGCGCGGCCCCAGCCTCACCCTCGACGCCGGACAGGCCTCCTCGCTGGCGGCCATCCACCTGGCCTGCGAAAGCATCCGCCGCGGCGAGACATCCATCGCCATCGTCGGCGGCGTCCACCTCAACCTCGCCCCCGAAAGCGGCGTCAGCGCCGCCCGGTTCGGCGGGCTGTCACCGGACGGCGTCACCTACACCTTCGACGCCCGCGCCAACGGTTTCGTACGCGGCGAGGGCGGCGGCGCCGTCGTTCTCAAGCCCCTCGCGGACGCCCTCGCCGACGGAGACCCCGTGTACTGCGTCATCCGGGGCAGCGCACTCAACAACGACGGTGGCGGGGATCACCTCACCACCCCCCACCAGGAGGCCCAGGAGGACCTCCTGCGCCGTGCCTACCGGCAGGCCGGAGTGGACCCCGCCCGTGTCCAGTACGTGGAGCTCCACGGCACCGGCACGAGGGTCGGCGACCCGATCGAGGCCGCGGCGCTGGGCGCGGTCTTCGGCGCGGCACGGCGGCCCACCGACGCCCCGCTGCTGGTGGGGTCGGCCAAGACCAACGTGGGTCATCTGGAGGGCGCGGCCGGTGTTGTCGGCTTCATCAAGACGGCCCTGGGGCTCAGGCACGGCGAGCTCTTCCCCAGCCTCAACTTCCGGACGCCCAACCCGGACATTTCGCTGGATCGGCTCAGGCTGCGGGTGCAGACGGCATCCGAGCCGTGGCTCGCGGATGCGGCGGGTACGCGGGAGGCGTTGACCGCCGGGGTGAGCTCGTTCGGAGTGGGCGGGACCAATTGCCATGTGGTGCTGTCCGGGGCACCCGAGCTTGCGATGGCTCGGGACGTGGCGGGAGCTGAGGGGAAGGACGCTCCTGCCTGGATCCCGTGGGTGGTGTCGGGGCGCTCAGAGGCGGCGTTGCGGGCGCAGGCGGGTCGGTTGGCGTCGTACGTGGGGGAGCGGGCGGAGCTGTCGGCCGGGGACGTCGGGTGGTCGCTGGCGACGACGCGTAGTGCGTTCGAGCACCGTGCGGTGGTGTTGGGGTCCGACCGTGCGGCTTTGATCGAGGGCTTGGGTGC
>NZ_JAAAYH010000816.1:0-1631 GCF_018035285.1 Streptomyces sp. MK37H
GGAACGATCCAGTGGCTCCGGCCGGAACCTTCCAGTGGCTCCGGCCGGATCATTCCCGCGGCTCCGGCCGGATCGTTCCGGTGGCGCTGACCGGATCACTGAACTGGGCGCGGCGCGGGTCCTGTTGGGCTAGCCTACGTCCGCAAGATCCACTCGGTGGATCCCAGGTCCTGTCGTCGAAGTAGCACCGTCCGCGTCCGCCCGCGGGGCGGGCCCGGCGGTGTCCAGGAGCACGTGTGACCCAGCTTTACGATTCGAGTGCTCAGCGTCCGGGCGCCTTACCTCCGCCGGGCTGTCCCGCCCACGGGGAGACCGGTGCCGAACCGCTCCACGCGCCCGAGTTCGGCGCGGACCCCTTCGCGGTCTACCGGCGGCTGCGCGAGGCCCACGGCCCGCTCGCGCCGGTGGAGCTGGACAGAGGCGTACCGGCCATGTTGTGCCTGGGCTACGACACGGCGCTGGAGGTCATGCGGCGCCCCGAGACCTTCTCCAAGGACCCCCGCCACTGGCGGGCCAGGAACGAAGGCCTGCTGCCGGAGTCCAGCTACGCCCCGCAGGTCATCAGGCCCCGGCCGCAGGTCGACTTCGTGGACGGCGAGGAGCACCGGCGGCTGCGCGGCGCCATCGAGGACACCACCGGCCGGATCGACTCCAGCGCGCTGCGGAACTATGTCGAGCGCATCGCCGACTCGCTGATCGACCAGTTCTGCGAGGCGGGCGAGGCCGAGCTGATCGGGACGTACTGCGCACTGGTCCCGATCATGGTGACGAGCCAGCTCTTCGGCTGCCCGCAGGAGATCATGGACCGGCTGCTGCGGGGCGTGGCGGCGTTCATCGACGGCTCGGACCCCTCGGGCGGGGACCGGACCTCGGGCGCGGCGCTGGGCGAGCTGATCGACCTCAAGCGGCGCGAGCCGGGCGCCGACATCACCTCCTGGCTGATCGCCCACCCGGCGCGGCTGAGCGACGAGGAGCTGGTCGAGCAGCTGCTGCTGCTGATCGGGATGGTGACCGGGGTGGTGCCCGGTCTGATCGGCAACGCCCTGCGGGTGCTGCTCACCGACGAGCGGTTCTCGGGCGAGCTGATGGGCGGCAGCATGCTCGTCGAGGACGCCCTCGACGAGGTGCTGTGGACCGATCCGCCGCTGGCCAACATGGGGCTCTACTTCCCGGTGCACGACACCAACCTCGCCGGGAAGCGGCTGCGCGCGGGCGACGCCGTGATGATCAGCTTCGCGGCGACCAACCGGGACGCCCTGCTGAGGTCCCCGCACAAGCAGGGCAACCGGGCCCATCTGGCGTTCGGCGCGGGCGCCCACGCGTGCCCCGGCCGGTCCTCGGCCCGGCTGATCGCCTCCGTCGCACTGGAGAAGCTGCTGGACCGGATCCCCGATCTGGCGCTCGCCGGGGAGATCGAGGAGCTGAAGTGGCTCTCCGGGATCTTCGTACGGGGGGTGATCACGCTGCCGGTGCGGTTCGCTCCCGTTCCCAGGCCGGGGAGTCGGCGTGGCGCGCCGCCCGCCGCCCGCCCGGGGGAGCCGGGACCGCCGGGACCGCCGGGACCGCAGGGCCGGCCGGGCCCGCGGGGTCAGCGGCAGGAGATGCCGCCGGTGACGCCTCCGCCGCCGCCC
>NZ_JAAAYH010000817.1:0-1630 GCF_018035285.1 Streptomyces sp. MK37H
GCGAAACGGCTCGCGCTCGCCCGGCGGATGGTGGCCAAGGGCCGTCCGTGGCGGGGCCGCAACGACATCTGGTTCACCCCCGCGCCGCTGCTCGGCGCGGGCTCCGCGCCGAGGGGGAAGCTGGCCTTCGTCTTCCCCGGTCTCGAAGCCGAGTTCGTCCCCCGCGTGGACGGTGTCGCGGAGTACTTCGGGCTCTCCCGGCTCGCCGGGGACCGCTTCGGCGAGGCGGCGCGTGTGGGCGACATCGGCCGCCATGGCGTCGGCGTATTCGGCGTCGGGCGGCTGCTGGACGCGGCGCTGCGGCGGATGGGGGTCGTACCGGACGCGGTGGCCGGGCACAGCGTGGGGGAGTGGACGGCGCTGGTGGTGGGCGGCCTCTACGCGGGCGAGGAGGTCGACGCCTTCCTGGATTCCTTCGACCCGGACGCGCTGCGGGTGCCCGGTCTGGCCTTCGCCGTCCTCGGCGCGGGTGCGCGGCGGGTGTCCGACGCGCTCACCGAGCGTGCGGACGGCCGGATCGTGCTCTCGCACGACAACGCGCCCGGCCAGTCGATGGTGTGCGGGCCGCGTGGTGATGTCGAGGGGTTCGTCCGGGCCATGCGCGCCGAAGGTGTGATCGCGCAGGTCCTGCCCTTCCAGTCCGGCTTCCACACCCCGATGCTGGCGCCCTACCTCGACCCCATCCGAGCCGTGACGGAACGCTTCGAGCTGCTCCTGCCGCCCAGGACCCCCGTCTGGTCCGGGACGACCGCCGCACCGTATCCGGCGACCGAGGCGGAGGTGCGCGCACTGTTCATCCGGCATCTGCTGGAGCCGGTGCGCTTCCGGCTGATGACGGAAGCCCTGTACGAGGCGGGTTTCCGCGCGTTCGTCCAGGTGGGCACGGGGCAGTTGGGGTCGCTCATCGGCGACACGCTGCAGGGGCGTGACCACTTGGTGGTGGCCGCCAACTCGCCTCACCGGGACGGGGTGTCCCAACTTCGGCGCGTGGCCACGGCGCTGTGGGCGGAGGGCGGGGAGGTGGACCCCGTGCTGGCACGTGAGGCCTCGGGCGCGAGATCGGCGCCTCCTGCGGTGCGGCTGGACCTGAGCGGTTCGCTGATCTCACTCAGCGAAGCGAGGCTGAGCGAGCTGCGCGGTGAGCTGTCGCGGATGGTGTCCTGGGGAGCGGGGCCGCACCGTGGTACGTGGCCGCCGTCGCCGAGTGCGGGTCGGGTGGTGCCCACCCGTTCCGTCCAGGGGGCACCTCCCGGCGGTAGCCGGGGGAGGAACGATTGCCCCCCACCGGGTTGGGCAGTAGAGCTGAACGCCCTGCTCAGCGAGACCGCCGCCACCGCGACAGCGGTCATCGCGGCAAGCCGCCCACCGACCCCGCACACCCACGATCTGCGGGTCTCCACCGAGACCATGCCCTACCTCCGCGACCACTGCTTCTTCCCCCAACGCCCGGGCTGGCCCGATGAGCCGGACCGCTGGCCCGTGGTCCCGGCCACCACGATCGTCCAGCACCTCATGGACACGGCGGAACGCACGGCGGGCAACAACCTCGTGGCCGTCGCGGTGCACGGCGCCCGCTTCGACCAGTGGGTGACGGCGTCACCACCCACCACCGTCCAGGTCACCGCGACCC
>NZ_JAAAYH010000818.1:0-1625 GCF_018035285.1 Streptomyces sp. MK37H
ACCCCTCGCACACCCCCTGGCGGGGGCTAGGTCACACCCCCTGGCGGGGCTATGAGGCGGGGGCACGAGGCGCGAGCCGGGCCACCTCGTCCATCAGCGCGCGCAGCCGGGGCGAGGCGACCAGCTCCTCCAGGGACATCGGGCGCCCCTCGGCGTCGGCGATCGGCAGTCGCCAGTTGGGGTACTGATCCCAGGTGCCCGGCAGATTCTGCGGTCTGCGGTCCCCCACCGCGTCCGGCAGCCAGACGCCCACCATCTTCGCCGGGGTGCGCAGCAGAAAGCGGTGGACGGCCTTGACCGCCGCCTCCTCGTCGCCCGGCCCCTCCGGCAGCAGCCCGAGCCGCGCCAGCAGCCCCAGCCACTCGGCGACCTCGACCGCGTCCGCCGCCCGCTCCTCGGCGAGGGGGCGGCTCAGCAGGCCCAGCCGGTGGCGGAGCTCAACGTGGTCGCCGGTGAGCCGGGCGGCGGTGCTCGGCAGATCGTGGGTCGTCACGGTGGCCAGGCAGTCCGCCCGCCACTCCTCCGGCGCCAGCGGCCGCGCGGCGCCCGCCCCGTTGTAGTTCCGCTCGAACCACAACACCGAGGTGCCCAGCACCCCCCGCCGCTCCAGCTCCTCCCGCACACCGGGCTCGACCGTCCCCAGGTCCTCCCCTATGACGACCGCCCCGGCCCGGTGCGCCTCCAGGGCGAGCGCGCCGAGCATCGCCTCCGCGTCGTAGCGGACGTAACAGCCCTCGGTCGGCTCCCGTCCCTCCGGCACCCACCACAGCCGGAAGAGGCCCATCACATGGTCGATGCGGAGCGCGCCCGCGTGCCGTAAGAGGCCCCTCAGCAGATCGCGGTAGGGGGCGTAGCCGGTGGCCGCGAGGGCGTCCGGGCGCCACGGCGGCAGGCCCCAGTCCTGGCCCCTGGAGTTGAAGGCGTCCGGGGGCGCGCCGATCGACATGCCGGAGGCGAAGACGTCCTGGAGCGCCCAGGCGTCGGCGCCCGAGGGATGGACCCCGACCGCCAGATCGTGGACGAGGCCGATGCCCATGCCCGCCTCGCGCGCGGCGCGCTGGGCGGCGGCCAGCTGGGTGTCGGTGAGCCAGGCCAGCCAGCAGTGGAAGTCGGTGCGGTCCAGGTGCTCGGCCCGCGCCCGGGCGGTGCCCGCCGAGCGCGGATCTGCCAGGCCATCGGGCCAGGCGCGCCATTCGGGGCCATGGGTCTCGGCGAGCGCGCACCACAGGGCGTGGTCCTCCAGGGCCTGACCACGCTCGGCGAGGAAGTCGCAGTAGGCGGCGCGGCGGCCGGGGCTGAGCGGGACCGTCCGCACCAGCTCCAGCGCTTCGCGCTTGAGGGCCCAGACGGCGTCCCGGTCGATGAGGGCGCCCTCGCGCAGGACGGCCGTACGGAGGGCGGCGGCGGCCTCCAGCAGCTGATCGGCCCGCTCACGGGCGCGGCCGCGCAGATGAGCGTATTCGGGCACGTCCTCGATCCGCAGATGGACCGGATCGGGGAAGCGCCGCGAGGAGGGGCGGTACGGCGAGGGGTCGGTGGGCGCGGCCGGGGTGCCGGGCACGGCGGCGTGCAGCGGGTTGATCTGGACGAAGCCGGCGCCGAGGGCCCGCCCGGACCAGGCGGCC
>NZ_JAAAYH010000819.1:0-1612 GCF_018035285.1 Streptomyces sp. MK37H
CACCGTCGCCGAGCGGGGTCGCGGACCACTGGGTGCGCGGGACAACCGTCTCGTTGACGGCGGCGGCGACACCCGAGGGCGCCTGGGTGAGGGTCGCGACCAGCCGGTCGAGCGTGGTGCCCTCGGGCACCTCGCGAGGCTCGCCGTTGACGGAGACGGTCATGTGTGCTGCTCCTGTGCTGGGGAGTGCGCGGCGTCGGGGGCGCCGGGAGAGGGCGCCGCCGAGCCGGGCGCGGGGGCGGCCGGTGCTGCCCCGGCGTCCGAGCCGGGCGCGGGGACGGCCGGGGCCGGCCCGGTGTCCGGCGGGGCCGCGAAGCGCTGCGGGGTGAACGGCTGGGCCTCCGGGGGGAGTTCTCCGCTGGTGAGGGCCTCGGCCATGACATCGCCGGTGATCGGCGTGAGGAGCACACCGTTGCGGAAGTGGCCGGTGGCCAGCAACAGCCCCGGCAGCGCGGTCGGGCCGAGCATCGGGGCGTTGTCGGGGGAGCCGGGGCGCAGCCCGGCGCACGTCTCCACCAGCGGCAGTTCGGTGATGCCGGGCACCACCTCATGGGCGTCCCGCAGCAGTTCGTACACCCCGCCCGCGGTGACCGTGGTGTCCCAGCCCAGCTCCTCGCTGGTCGCGCCGATGACCAGCTCGCCGTTCTCGCGCGGCACCAGGTAGACCGGCCCGCCGCGCACCACGGCCCGTACGGTCCGGGAGAGGAACGGCGCGTACCGCTCGGGCACCGACAGCCGCACCACCTGCCCCTTGACGGGCCGTACGGGCGGCAGGACGTCCTCAGGAACGCCCGCGAGCCGTCCGCTGAGGCTGCCCGCGGCCAGTACGGTCCGCTCGGCGGCCAGGCGCGCACCCCCGGCCAGCTCGACCCCGGTGGCGCGGTCGCCGTCCAGCAGCAGCCGCTCCGCGCGGTCGCGGTGGAAGGCGACCCCGGCCCGCTCGCACGCGGTGAGCAGCGCCGCCGTCAGCCGCCGCGGATCCACCTGGTGGTCACCGGCGACGCGGAGCCCGCCGTGTACGCCCGGCGAGAGCATCGGTTCCAGACGGCGGCATTCACGCCCCGTCAGCCACTCGGACTCCAGCCCGAGCCCCTGCTGGAAGGTGTGGAGCTCGCGCAGATGGGCGCGGTCGTCGGCGTCGAACGCGACGGCGAGCGTGCCGCACACGCGGTGGCCCACGTCCTGGCCGCTGGTCTCCTCGAGCTCGGCCACGAAGTCCGGATAGCGGCGCGCGGAGGCCATGTTGAGGCCGAGCAGGGTCTGCTCGCCGTAGTGCAGCTCGGTGACGGCCGCCAGCATCCCGGCCGCGACCCAGGCGGCTCCGCCGCCGGGCGCCGGGTCGACGAGCGCGGTACGCAACCCCCGCTGGGCCGCCCGCCAGGCGGTGACCAGCCCGATGATGCCGCCCCCGATGACGAGGGCGTCGTAGCGTCCGCCGGGTGGCGGCCCGCCCGATGTGTGAGGTCCGTCGTCGTGACCTGGTGCGTGCGTGGACACGCTGCCCCTCCCTTCGCCGGCATGACCCGGATCAGGTTCGTACGGTCGGAGGCCGTTCCAGCCTCCCTCTCAGCCCGGTCCGCCCGGGCTCCCGCGAGTGCTCTGTCCCGCCACC